>NZ_JBJDQL010000044.1:34396-86747 GCF_044903305.1 Streptomyces sp. NPDC019531
ACGCATGGCGGCGGGGAACGGCCGGTGGACCTGGACCTGTCGCTGCCTGGTGAGACGACCGGGGTGCCCGCGTGAGCGGGTGCCCGAAGATCAGCCGATCCCGCTGAAACCCGCCTCGTGGTCGTGGAGCGTGAGGGTGCCCGGTCCCCCCGCCGAGTATCTCCGCCTTCTGCCTGAGCAACTCCACGACCGCCGGGGCGGGCCGCCCGTACACGTCGATGGACCTCAGTTCGATGAGTCCGCCGAACGCCCGGAACCCGGGCCCGCCGACCGCCAGGTGAAGCTCCATCGACGCAGAGTCCGGACGGACGGCCACCCCGGTCATCGTGGACTCGGACTCGTCGACTGGAAGTGGTGGGCGATCAGCTGCGGCTCACGCTCCGCGACGAACGCGGCCAGGTCACGCAATGGGTTCCGCCATGGCGCCCGAACCTGGCACCGGGCCCCGGCAGGGCCCACCCGGCACGCGGTCCGCCTCCGGCGCGTACCCTCTCGTACGACACGCTCCCCCTCGTACGACACGATGGCTGTCGTACGACGCCTGTCCGCACGTTCGACACGAAAGAGACCCCCATGGCCCCCGCCCCCAAGCCGGAGATCCTGGCCGCGTTCGAGGCGGCGAAGGGATTCATGCCCGTGGACGAGGGGCTGGCGCTCCATGCCGCCGCCGTCGAGGCGGGTGCGCTCGGGCTGCCGCTGCTGGAGGTCGGTACGTACTGTGGTCGGTCCGCGATCCTGCTCGCCGACGCTGCCCGCGAGACCGGGGTCACCGCGCTGACCCTCGATCACCACCGCGGTAGCGAGGAGCAGCAGCCGGGCTGGGACTACCACGATCCGGAGACTGTGGACCCGGAGATCGGCCTGATGGACACGCTGCCGACGTTCCGCCGCACCCTGCACCGTGCGGGGCTGGAGGAGCACGTGGTGGCGCTGGTCGGCCGCTCGCCGCAGATCGCGAAGTTCTGGCGGACTCCCCTCGGCCTGGTCTTCATCGACGGCGGCCACACCGATGAGCACGCCACCGCCGACTACGAGGGCTGGGCTCCCCATGTGGCCGAAGGCGGCCTGCTCCTCATCCACGACGTCTTCCCGGACCCGAAGGACGAGTTCACCGGCCAGGCTCCGTACCGCGTCTACCTCCGGGCCCTCGACTCAGGCGCCTTCACGGAGGTCTCGGTGACCGACTCGCTGCGCGTCCTGCGGCGAACGAGGGCGGGGATGTGACCCCGCCAGTCCGGTCTCAGCTGTAGTGGTAGCGGCCTTTGAGGATCTTCACTTCCTAGTCGTCTGCCCGGTACACGAGACGGTGTTCGTCGACCAGGTGCAGGCCCTGACCGGCCGATAGGGTGGCTGATGTGTCGTACGTAGGCCCGGACTTCGATCCTCCCCAGCCCCGCCGCCCCCGCCGCAGACCCCTGACCGTGGCGGTCGCCGCGCTTGTGCCGGGGGCGTTGCTGGGGTGGCTGGTGTACGAGGCGGTGAGCGGGACCGGGACCGACGGCGGCGGCGGGGCGGACACGGCGATCGTACGGACGACGCCTTCGACGGCGGCCTCCAGCTCGCCCGCCTCCGGCGAATCCACCTCCTCCCCCACCGCTTCGGCGCCCGCGGCCGCCGGCCCGCTCAAGGGCAAGGTGGTCGTCATCGATCCCGGTCACAATCCCGGCAATGTCCAGCACCCCACCGAGATCAACCGCAAGGTGGACATCGGCACGAACTCGAAGGAGTGCGACACCACCGGTACGTCCACGAACTCGGGTTACGCGGAAGCCCAGTTCACGCTGGACGTGTCCCATCGGCTGAAGGCGCTGCTGGAAAAGCAGGGCGCCACCGTGAAGTTGACCCACGACAACGGCTCACCGACCTGGGGCCCCTGCGTGGATGAACGGGCGGCGATCGGCAACAAGGCCCACGCGGACGCGGCGATCTCCATCCACGCGGACGGCTCGGCGGCCGGCAACCGCGGCTTCCACGTGATCCTTCCGGGCTCGGTGCACGCGGGCGCCGCCGACACCCGCCCCATCGTCGCCTCCTCGGCCGACCTCGGCGAGCGCATCGCGGGCAACTTCGTCCGCGTCACGGGCGAGCCGCCGTCCAACTACATCGGTGACGGCACCGGTCTCGTCACGCGTGAGGACCTGGGCGGTCTCAATCTTTCAATGGTTCCCAAGGTGTTCATCGAGTGCGGCAACATGCGCGACAGCAAGGACGCGGCACTGCTCACGACCGGCGCCTGGCGACAAAAAGCGGCGCAAGGAATCTCCCAGGGAATCGTGAGTTTCCTGCGGAGGTAGTGATCGCCGGGTTGAACCCGCCGAACACCCTGCTCGGACGGACGATAGTGTCGTCCCTAAGATGGGGCGCCACTTCCGCGCTTCACACCGCGTCCCGACGGCGACATGGTGACGGCGACGCCTCCACCGATGACGAGAAGACTGAACCGAAGGACCCATTGAAGTGAATATCCGCTCCCTCACTCGAGGCGACGGCGTGGTGATCGGAGCAGCGGTGTTGCTGTTCATCGCGTCGTTCCTCAGCTCATTCTCCATCGACGGTGCCTCGTCGAGCAGCGACATCCCCAACGCCTGGGACAACCTCGGCCTGGCGATGAGCATGTACGTCGGCGGCATCATCGGCGCGGTCCTGATCATCGTCGCCCGGGCACTCCCGCAGCCGCCGAAGGTCGCCGGACTCGACCTCGGCCCGCTCGGCGTCGCGCTGACCATCTTCGCCGCGTGGACCTCGCTCTGGAGCATCATCGACCCGCTGGGTTCGCTCAACGACAGTTCGAGGATCAGCGCCGGCTCGGGCCTCATCCTCGGCCTCATCGCCGCCCTCCTCCTCGCCGGCGGCGCAATCGCCACCCCCCTGGTCCCCGCCCTCCAGGCCGCTCTCATCCCCGCCCCCAAGCCCGCCGCCCCCCAGCCCTACGGCGCCCAGCCCCCCGGCGGCTACGGCTACCCGGGCGCCCAGCAGCAGCCCCAGTACGGCGGCCAGCCCCAGCCGGGCCAGCCCTACGGCGCCCAGCCGCAGCAGGCGCAGGCTCAGCCGCAGCAGGCGCAGCCCCAGCCGCCGGCCGGGGACTTCTCCCCGTTCTGGTTCGCCGTTCCCGTGCCGCGGCCGCTGTTCGCCGAGGACGGCTCGCCCACTCCGATCGCCGAACTCGCGCCGGGCACCTGGTACTTGGCCGTCGAGCAGCGCGGTCCGAGCCTGGTCGCCCAGACGCAGGACGGCCGCCGCGGCGTACTGCAGGACACCTCCGGGATCCAGCGCGGCTGACCCGGCCCACCGGAGCCGTGCACGGCCCCTCGCCCTTCCGGGCGGGGGGCCGTTGTCGTACAGTCGCAGCTCGCAGCTTCGTAACTGACTGGCCGTCAGATGCCGTCGGATACCTGATGGAGGCGTCATGCGACTCGGTCTCGCCCTCGGCTACTGGGGCCGCGGCCCCTCCCCCGATCACGTGTCGCTCGCGCGGGAGGCCGAGCGGCTCGGGTACGACTCCGTGTGGACCGCCGAGTCGTGGGGGTCGGATGTCTTCACCCCACTGACCTGGATTGCGGCGCAGACATCAACGATCAAGCTGGGTACGGCCATTGCGCAGATGGCCGCCCGGTCGCCGACCACCACCGCGATGCACGCGCTCACCCTCGACCACCTCTCCGGCGGGCGCATGATGCTCGGGCTGGGGCTGTCGGGGCCGCAGGTGGTGGAGGGCTGGTACGGCAGGCCGTTTCCCAGGTCGCCGCTCACCGCGACGCGGGAGTACGTCGATGTCGTACGGCAGGTGCTGCGGCGGGAGGCGCCGGTCGTGCTCGACGGGCGGTTCCACTCCCATCCGTACGGCGGTGCGGACGGCACCGGCCTCGGGAAGCCCCTGAAGTCCATCACGCACCCCCTCCGGGCCGACCTCCCCGTACTCCTCGGCGCCGAGGGGCCGAAGAACGTCGCCCAGACGACCCGTATCGCCGACGGCTGGCTCCCCCTGTACTGGTCGCCGACGCGCCCCGAGGTGTACGAGGCCTCGCTCGCCGACGCTCCCGACGGCTTTCTGATCGCTCCCATGGCCCAGGTCCGGGTCTGCCAGGACGTGCGCGAAGGCCTGCTGCCCGTGAAGGCCATGCTCGGCTTCTACATCGGCGGAATGGGACACGTGGCCCGCAACTTCCACGCCGATCTGATGGCGAGGATGGGGTATGAGGAGGAGGCCCGCCGGATCCAGGAGTTGTTCCTGGCCGGCCGCCGCGAGGAAGCCGTGCTCGCCGTCCCGGACGCCTTCGCCGACGAGATCTCCCTCGTCGGGCCGCGTGAACGGATCGCCGAGCGGCTTGAGTTGTGGCGGAAGGGGCCGGTGACGGATCTGTTGGCGCTGTCGCCCGACCGGGAGTCGCTGCGGGTGCTTGCGGAGCTCAACACCTGAGGAAAGAGGAAATCCGAAAGAACTCGTTCGGGTTTCATCCAGGATCCGGCGGCAATCCGCAGAGTATGTCTCGATACAGCAGCGGCAATCGGGCCGGGGCGATCGTAGCGATCGTCGCCGACATCATGGCCCTCATCCTGGGCCTGTGGATCCTGATGTACCTGTTGGACGCCAACCGTGCCAACGACCTGGTGCAGTTCGTCCACAACGCGGCCAACTGGCTGGCCGGCTGGTCGCGTGACCTGTTCACCTTCGACAAGGCCTGGGCCCGCGTGATCGCAGGCTACGGCCTGGCGGCCGTGGTCTACCTGTTCATCGGCCACGCTATCGCCGGACGCATGACGCGGCACTGAGCGCTTTGCGCAGCCGGGCCGAATACGCCCAGGAAGTCGGTCGGAACTGCCGGTCGGCGAGTGCGGGCACGTCAGTGTCTGGTCGCGCCCACGCGGCGGAGCCGCACAGTGGCACAACCCCGCGCCCCACTGGGCGCGCTCACTCGCAGCAGTCGGGATCCAGCCCCTTCGGCAGGTGTTCGCCCCCGAACACCGCACATGTGGCCTCGTGGCCGCCGAGGGCGGCGACAGCCAGCAACAGCGATCCCGCCGTCCAGGTGGTCAGTTCCCGGGGCCATATCGCCTTGTCCTCGAAGACGTAGCCCGTCCAGTACAGGCCGGTCTCCGCGTCCCGCAGGTGCTGGATCGACTGGAGGATGTCCAGCGCGCGGTCCGACTCGCCCATCACCCAGAGAGTGAGGGCGAGTTCGGCCGATTCCCCGCCCGTGACCCACGGGTTGGGGACCACACAGCGGACCCCGAGACCGGGCACGACGAAGCGCTCCCAGCCCTCCTCCACACGGGACTTGGCCTCCGCGCCGGTCAACGCGCCGCCCAGTACCGGGTAGTACCAGTCCATCGAGTAGCGGTCCTTGTCGAGGAACCGCTCGGGGTGGCGACGGATCGCGTGCCGCAGGGCCCCGACCGCCAACTCCCAGTCCGGCTGCGGCTCTTCGCGCTGTTCGGCGATGGCGAGCGCGCAGCGCAGTGCGTGGTGGACGGAGGAGGAGCCCGTCAGGAGGGCGTCGGTCGTGAAGCTCCCGTCGTCCTCGCCCTTCCAGCCGATCTCCCCGCCGGGCTGCTGGAGTCCGAGGACGTACTCGATCGCCGCGTGGACGGCCGGCCACATGCGGTCCAGGAACACGTCGTCGCCGGTGGACAGGTAGTGGTGCCACACGCCCACCGCGAGATACGCGACGAAGTTCGTCTCGCGCCCGCGGTCGGTGACATCCGCGAAGTCGCCGTCGGCATAGGCCGCGTACCAGGAGCCGTCCTCGTTCTGGTGCCGCGCGAGCCACTCGTAGGCCCGCTCGGCCGCCTCGTGCTCGCCCGCCGCGTCCAGCGCCATCGCGGCCTCGGTGTGGTCCCAGGGGTCCAGATGGTGTCCGCGGAACCACGGTATCGCCCCGTCCTCCCGCTGCACGGCCAGGATCCCGGCCACGGTCGCGGCGGCCTGCTCGGCGGTGAGGACCCCGGGCAGGACGAGGTGTTCTGTCCGGGGGGTCGTCACTTGGCGGCCGCCTCGTTCTCGGAAAGGCGCGGCAGGTGCGGCTTGGTCGCGTACGCCACGAAGCTCTTGCCGATCAAAGGGTTGAGGGCCTGCTCGGCGACCCTCGTCGCCAGCGGCTTCTTCATGATGTCCCAGACCAGCAGCTTGTGGTACGCCTGCACCGGCAGCGCCTTGTCGTTGTCGACGCCGAACGCGCACTTCAGCCACCAGTACGGCGAGTGCAGCGCGTGCGCGTGGTGGGTGCCGTACGGCTTCAGCCCGGCTTCCCTGATCTTCGCGAGCAGTTCGTCCGCCTTGTAGATGCGGATGTGGCCGCCCTCGACCTCGTGGTAGGCGTCGGACAGGGCCCAGCAGACCTTCTCGGGACCGTAGCGCGGGACGGTGATGGCGATGCGGCCGCCGGGCTTCAACACCCGGACCATCTCGGCGAGTACGCCCTTGTCGTCCGGGATGTGCTCCATGACCTCGGAGATGATCACGACGTCGAAGGACTCGTCGGGGAAGGGCATCGCGAGCGCGTCGCCCTGCATGGCCGTGGCGGTGGCCCCTTCCGGCGCCTCGCCCGCCTCCTCCATCGCCGCGAACCACTTCGCGACCTCGCGGATGTCGTCGGCGTTCTGGTCCAGGGCCACGACCCGCGCGCCGCGCCGGTAGCACTCGAACGCGTGCCTGCCGGCCCCGCAGCCGAGGTCCAGGACACGGTCGCCCGGCGCGAGCGGGAACCTGGAGAAGTCGACGGTCAGCACGTGGCCCTGCTTTCGGAATAGACACCGGTGTCTGTGGTGGGGACTGCGGGTGCGGCACCCGTGGGGGCCGCGGAGCGGCTGGGGCTGCCGGCGGAGCCGGTGATCGCCTCGCGGTACCGGGACACCGTGCCCTCCGCGGCTTTCGCCCAGGTGAACTTCGTCAGTACCCGCTCACGCCCGGCCCGGCCCAGTCGCGCTCTCAGGTCCGGGTCGCCCAGGAGGCGGCTCAGGGCGGCAGCCAGTGCGCCCGGGTCGCCCGGCGGTACCGCGAGGCACGTCTCGCCGTCGCGCCCCGCCACCTCGGGGATCGCGCCGCCCGTCGTCGCGACCAGGGGGGTTCCGGTCGCCATGGCTTCCGCCGCCGGCAGCGAGAAGCCCTCGTAGAGCGACGGTACGCAGGCGACCTCCGCCGAGCGGACCAGGTCGACCAGTTCCGCGTCCGAGATGCCCTTGACGAAGTCGACGGCGCCTTCGAGGCCGTAGCGCTCGATCGCGACGGCGACCGGGCCCTCCGTGGGCCGTTTGCCGACGACCACCAGGTGCGCCCCGGGGTGTTCCGTGCGTACCTTCGCCAGCGCCTCGACGAGGAAGACCAGCCCCTTGAGGGGGACGTCGGCGCTGGACGTGGTGACGATCCGGCCGGGGACGACCGGCACCGACGGATCCGGCTTGAACAGGTTGGTGTCGGCGCCGATGTGGACGACGTGGATACGGTCGTCACGGACCCCGAGGTGGTCGACGATCTCCTGGCGGGAGGTGCCGGAGACGGTGAGCACGGACGGCAGGCGGCGGGCCACCCGCTTCTGCATGCGGGTGAAGGCGTACCAGCGGCGCTTGGACAGCCGCTGCTGCCAGCCGTCGGCCGCGTCCAGCTCCAACTGCCGGTCCACGGTGATGGGGTGGTGGATGGTGGTCACAAGCGGGGCGCCGACGTCTCCCAACAGGCCGTAGCCGAGGGTCTGGTTGTCGTGGACCACGTCGAACTCACCACTGCGGGCCCGGAGATGGCGTCGGGCCCGCAGGGAGAAGGTCAGCGGCTCGGGGAAGCCGCCGGTCCACATCGTGGCGACTTCCAGGGCGTCGATCCAGTCCCGGTACTCGCCGCGTTTCGGGGTGCGGAAGGGGTCCGGGGAGCGGTACAGGTCGAGGCTGGGCAACTCGGTGAGCGGCACTCCCTCGTCGAGGACGGGGTACGGCTGGGAGCCTATGACCTCGACCCGGTGGCCGAGGCGGGCCAGTTCGCGCGAGAGGTGCCGTGTGTAGACCCCCTGGCCCCCGCAGAACGGGTTCCCCTTATAGGTGAGGAGCGCGATACGGAGCGGTCGCTCGCCGTCGGCGGCCAGGTCCTCGAAAGACGCCGCCTGACTGGCCTCAGCGGTCACTCTGGGCCCCCTTCTGCCTGCACTGTCCCGCGAGATTACGACGAGACGGTAATCTAGAACAAGTTTCAGACTTGATCGTTCAGGAGGCTCTGAATCTACCGGCAGGTAGGGGCCCTGTGAGCGGTGGAGCGGGTGATTCACGCCACGAACACCGTGACCGCGCCACGGCCCGGCACCCTGTCATGCTGAGTGATCACACACCCTCACGGACTGTCACGGAACCCAAGGTGGACAAGGTGGCCAAGTCGACTGGAGTGGAAACCAGTACCGCGCGATCCGACGTACCGCCGCTGACCGAGCGGCAGGAGGCGCGGCGCCGCCGCATCCTGCACGCGAGCGCACAGCTGGCGAGCCGCGGCGGCTTCGACGCGGTGCAGATGCGGGAGGTCGCGGAGTCCTCGCAGGTGGCGCTCGGCACCCTCTACCGCTACTTCCCGTCCAAGATCCATCTGCTGGTCGCCACCATGCAGGACCAGCTGGAACACATGCACGGCACGCTCCGCAAGAAGCCGCCGCAGGGCGAGACGGCGGCCGAGCGGGTAGCGGAGACGCTGATGCGGGCCTTCCGCGCCCTCCAGCGCGAGCCGCATCTGGCCGACGCGATGGTCCGCGCCCTGACCTTCGCGGACCGCAGCGTCAGCCCGGAGGTCGACCAGGTCTCCCACCAGACCACGCTGATCGTCCTGGACGCGATGGGGCTCGACAACCCGACCCCCGAGCAGCTCTCCGCGGTCCGCGTCATCGAGCACACCTGGCACTCGGCCCTGATCACCTGGCTCTCGGGCCGCGCCTCCATCGCCCAGGTGAAGATCGACATCGAGACGGTGTGCCGTCTGATCGACCTGACGGATCCGGAGAGGCGCGCGTAGCGCCCCACAGGGCCACAGACGTGCAGAGCCGCACGCCGGCACACAAAGGACCTACGAGACGGGTTCCCTTCGCCGGCATGGTCCGGATCAGGTTCCGGGGGTCGCCGTCGAGCCCTACCGCTGCTCTTCGGCCTCTCAGCCCGACCGTCGACGTCGGCACCGGCGGAAGCCTTCGCTTCACGCCCGAGTCGGCTACTCCGCTCGGACTCCCTCACTCGTCTCGTAGGCCTGCTTCCAGAATAGAACGCTCGTCCGAGAATGAACCCCCTCAAACCATGATTTTCTCGACGCCTACTCCTCCGGCGGGAAGACCGGTTCCCCGCTCCCGAGCAGGCTGATCATGATGGCCTCGACCGGGCAGTTCTCGGCGGCCGCCAGGATCTTCTCGTTGGCGTCGGTCTCCGGGTCCGCGGGGTGGGACTGGCGGGCCGTATCGAGGCGGAAGCCGTCGGGGGCGGTGTGGACGCACTGGGCCGAGCCGATGCACAGGGAGCGGTCGACCTCGACGTGCCAGCGGTCTCCCATCGCCTCTCACCCCTCCCAGCCGGCCGGCAGATGGATCATCTTGTGCTCCAGGTACTCGCCGTAGCCCTCCGGACCGAACTCCCTTCCCAGGCCCGAGTTCTTGTAGCCGCCGAAGGGGCCGAACATGTCGAGGCTGAAGGTGTTCACCGAGTAGGTGCCGGTACGGACCTGGCGGGCGACCTCGATGCCGTGTGCCGTGTCGGCGGTCCACACGCTGCCGGACAGGCCGTAGTCGGAGTCGTTGGCGATCTTCACGGCCTCGGCCTCGTCGCCGTAGGGGAGCAGGCAGATCACCGGGCCGAAGATCTCCTCCCGCGCGATCCGCA
The DNA here is from genome assembly GCF_044903305.1 of Streptomyces sp. NPDC019531. NCBI lineage: Bacteria > Bacillati > Actinomycetota > Actinomycetes > Kitasatosporales > Streptomycetaceae > Streptomyces > Streptomyces sp. NPDC019531. The sequence goes on from NZ_JBJDQL010000044.1 coordinate 44,225, forward strand.
TCGAGTTGTCGACGTCCCCGAAGAGCGTCGGCTCGACGTACCAGCCGCGGTCCAGGCCCGCCGGACGCCCGCCGCCGGTGAGGATCTTGGCGCCCTCCTCCTGGCCGATCCTGATGTAGTCGAGGTTGCGGCGCTGCTGGCGTTCGGCGACGAGGGGGCCTACCTGGGTGACCGGGTCGAGCGGGTCGCCGACGACCAGCGCGCTCGCGGCGGCCGCGAGGGCCTCGGCGAACTCGTCGTAGCGGGAGCGGGGCAGGAGGATGCGGGTCTGGGCCACACAGGCCTGTCCGTTGTTCATCCAGGCGCTCGGCACGATCCCGGCCACGGCCGCCTCGACGTCCGCGTCCGGCAGCACGACCGCCGCCGACTTTCCGCCCAACTCCAGTGTCACGCGGGTGAGGTTGCGGGCGGCGACCTCCATCACGCGCTTGCCCGCGGCCACGGATCCGGTGAAGGAGACCTTGTCGACGCCCGGGTGTCCGACCAGGTACTCGCTGACCTCGCGGTCGGCCGGGAGGATGGAGAGCACACCCTCCGGCAGCCCGGCCTCCTTCGTGATCTCGGCCAGGATGTAGGCGTCCAGCGGCGACTCGGGCGACGGCTTGAGCACCACCGTGCAGCCGGTGAGCAGCGCGGGCGCGAGCTTGGCGGCGGCGACGAACTGCGGGACGTTCCAAGGGACTACGGCGGCCACCACCCCGACCGGCTCGCGACGCACGAGGATACGGCCGAGGACTCCGTCGCGCGTCTCCTCGTACGTGAAGTTCCGTGCGACCGTGATCGCCGAGTCCCAGACCATCATCGCGCCGAGGGCCTGCGCGAGGACGCTCCAGGAGTACGGCGAGCCGTTCTCGGAGGAGATCACGCGGGCGATTTCCTCGTGCCGTATCGCGATGGCGTCCTTGATCCTGGTGACGACCTCGATGCGCTCGTCGAGGGACATCCGCGGCCAGGGTCCCTCGTCGAAGGCGGTGCGTGCGGCGGCGACGGCCGCGTCCACGTCCGCCCGGGAGGCGTGCGGTACCCGTCCGATGACCTCCTGGGTGTGCGGGGAGATCACCTCGATGACGTCCTTGCCCAGGGGGTCGGTCAACTCCCCGCCGATGAACAGCTGTCCGTGTTCCACGAGCTCGGCCATGGCGACTGCCTCCCAGGGGCGGCTTACTGACGATCCATCAGATACGGAACTGATACCAGTTCCCTCCGGAGGAGTCCACGGCCCGCACACCACGGCTGTTGGTGACCTCGGGCTCCCATCGAAACGCGTTCTAGTTATAGTGACGTGGACGCGGTGATTGGGGAGCTCATGGCGCAGGTGTACGACCACGGCGGCGGCGTGCGGTCCGTTCAGGTGCCCATCCCCGACAACCCCCTCGGCCACACGCTCGTGTACGTCATGGAGACCGACCGCGGTCCGGTGCTGGTCGACACCGGGTGGGACGACCCGGCCTCCTGGGACACCCTCGGCGAGGGGCTCACCGCGTGCGGCACCTCGGTCGGCGAGATCCACGGCGTGGTCATCACCCACCACCACCCCGACCACCACGGTCTCTCCGGCAAGGTGCGCGAGGCCTCCGATGCCTGGATCGCGATGCATGCGGCGGACTCGGCGATCGTGCGGCGCACCCGTGAGACCCGTCCCGGCCGCTGGTTCTCCTACATGACGGCCAAGCTCATCGCGGCCGGCGCCCCCGAGGAGCACGTGGCGCCCCTGCGCACCGCCCACCCCCGCACGACCCTGCCCGGCTTCTCCCCCGCCCTGCCCGACCGCGAGATCGTCCCGGGCGAGCTCCTCGACCTCCCCGGCCGCAGGCTCCGTGCCATCTGGACCCCGGGCCACACCCCCGGCCACGTCTGCCTGCACCTGGAGGAGGAGCATCCAGCCCAACTCCCCGGCCACGGCCGCCTGTTCTCCGGCGACCATCTGCTCCCCGAGATCACCCCGCACATCGGCCTGTACGAGGACCCCGACGACACCACCGTCACCGACCCCCTCGGCGACTACCTCGACTCCCTGGAACGCGTCGGCCGCCTCGCCCCCGCCGAGGTCCTCCCCGCCCACCAGCACGTGTTCACCGACGCGCCCGCCCGCGTACGGGAGTTGCTCGCCCACCACGAGGAACGCCTCACCGACCTGCGCTCCCTGCTCGCCGAACCCCTCACCCCCTGGCAGCTCGCCGAGCGCATGGAGTGGAACCGGCCCTGGGACCAGATCCCTTACGGATCACGGAACATCGCCGTCTCCGAGGCTGAGGCGCATCTGCGGCGGCTGGTGAAGCTGGGGCGGGCGGAGGCGGTGACGGGGAGCGATCCGGCGACGTACGTGGCCGTCTGACCGACTCCGGGTACCTCCCTTCGGGCGAGTAGAGCGGCGCGGTCGTCACCCCCGCCGTGGGCCCCGCCGTGGTCAGGGCACTACGCAGAGCCACCCGGCGGGCGGCGTTCGAGAGCGCGGTCACATTCGAGCCTCGTTGACCAGTGAAGCACCCCACATGACCCACATCACCAACTAACCGCACTAGTAGTGCATATCGGACGCCATGTCCGCGACAAAATGGCCTCTGACCTGCACATTGAGAGCCAGATCACACGACACCCCCACCCCCCGGATGCGACCACAACTAGTAAAAAGGGTCATTGCGGACACCCTCCGAGCCTGTTTCTCTGGACCACGTCGCACGGCGCCGACAAGCCCACGGGCCTCGGCGCCGCCGCATGTCCCCCGGGATCGCGAGCGACATCACCGTCCCCGAGAAAAGGTTCCTCGTGTCCGTCTCCCGCATCGCCCGCCGCATCGCTTCTCCGAAGAAGGCCATCACCACCGTCGCGATGGCCGCCGCCACCGCCGGCCTGGTCCTGACCGCGGCGCCGGCCCATGCGGCCACCACCAACTCGTCCGCCCAGGCCAAGGCCATCGCGCACAAGATGATCCCGAACGCCGCTCAGTACAACGCGTTCAGCAAGATCGTCGAGCACGAGAGCGGCTGGGACGTCGACGCGACGAACTCCTCCTCCGGCGCCTACGGCCTGGTCCAGGCCCTGCCCGGCTCCAAGATGGCCTCCGCGGGCTCCGACTGGAAGACCAACGCCAAGACCCAGATCAAGTGGGGTCTCGACTACATGAACTCCCGCTACGGCAGCCCGACCGCCGCCTGGGCCTTCTGGCAGGCCAACGGCTGGTACTGAGCCGCCGGAGCCGAAGGGAGCCACGGCTCCCTCATCGACCACCCGCACCCTCGTTCCCTGACCGGCGAGGGTGCGGGGGCATGTCCGGGCGCATGTCCGGGCGCCGCCGACGGGCCCGCCGACATCCAGGACTCCCCCGCATCCGTGATGGACTTGAGGGCCACCCGCCCGTCCGGCCGTCCGGAGACTCGATGAGCGACCAGAGCAGCACCGGCACGAAGACAGCCGGCGATCCCGAGGCACGCGGCCTGCGTCTGGTGGCCGTGCTGTTGGGGCTGACGGTGGTCAGCGGACTGATCGACGCGGTCAGCTATCTGGGCCTGGAACACGTCTTCACCGCGAACATGACCGGCAACGTGGTCGTGCTCGGTTTCGCCGCGGCCGGCGCGCCCGGTTTCTCGGTGTCGCACACGCTCACCTCGCTGGCGTCCTTCGTGGTGGGCGCGGTCGCCGGCGGCCGGGGCGCCGTACGCCTCGGCGGCGGCTCCCGCCGGACCTGGGCCCGGCTGACGCTCACCGCCGAGGCGGTACTGCTGGGGGTCTCGGCCGTGGTCGCCTTCGCCGCGCCCGGCGCCACGGCCACCGCCTACACCCTGATCGCGGTCACGGCCTTCGCGATGGGCCTGCGCAACGCCACGGTCCGCAGGCTCGGCATCCCTGACCTGACGACTACCGTGCTGACCATGACGCTGACCGGCCTGGCCGCCGACTCCCGGGCGGGCGGCGGCCCCGGCACCCGTTCACCCCGCCGTACCGCGTCCGTGATCGCGATGGTCGCCGGTGCCGGGCTGGGCGCATGGCTGGTGCTCCACCACGGTCTGGGGATTCCGCTGGCGATCGCGGCAGGGCTGGTGGCCGTGCTGGCGGTGACGGCCTCGGGACGCGAGTGATCCCTTGCGGGAGCTACCTCGCAGTGCGACCCATAGCTCCAGGCTGTGACGGGCATCCCCGGGCAGATAGCCGGTTATTCGACTCCGCAAAAGTCAATGTTGAGCGCTCGTTCGCGCCAGGTTGCCTCGCGTTCGTCGTGCTGCTCGACGAGCATCCCCGACCGTCGTTCGTCGGCCTCCGTCATCGCTGAAGCGATGGCGGCCCGGGCATCGAGGTTGTCATACGCGCCACACCACAGACCCCCCGAGCTCTCAACCGCTCCTTCGATACGTCAGCCCGAAGTCCGCCTCCCACTCCGCGGAGGAGTCCTTCGACTGCTCCCACACCCCGTGGATGCTGTCCCCGTCTGCGCTCATCCGCCCGGTGAACCGCTGCCGGAAGGACAACGGCGAGAAGTCCTCCTCCTCGCGCAACAGCTGCCACATCCCACCGCCGAAGGTCATCGCGTACACCCGTACGACCCCTCGCGAGTCGAAGTAGTGCTGGGTGTACGCCCCGGTCTCCGGGTCGACCGAGATGATCGCCATGCTGTCCGGCGCGGGATCCGGCGCCTCGGTCCGCTGCACCAGGAACCGCCCGTCCAACGTCCACTCGAACACGCTTCGCCCGGCAGCCGCCCCCTGCCCGGGAAACTCCGCCTCCACCACCCACTCCCCGACCAGCCCCCGCAACCGCTCCAGAGCTTCCTGCCCTACCGTCGCGTCCATCGCGAACACCTCCTCGGAATGAGGACCCCGTCGGCGGTCCGAAGTCATCGGTGGGTCGACAGTCCCGCCGCCGGGAGCCGCCGCTCCTCGGAATCCTTCGGCACCCACAGCCCGAACCGGCTCTCCAGGTACTCCAGCACCCGCGGCGGACTCATGCTCCCGCCGTCCGTCGGCCAGGCCAGGACCGACGGGTCCGCTCCGTCGTCGTACCGGAAATTCCCGGGGTCGAGGGAGGACAGGACCTGCCCGTCGACCGCGTACTCCACCCGCTGCGTGGCATTGACGTCGCAGCTGACGGCGAGGACGCGGGCGCCCGGGGAGAGCACGGGGAGGTAGTTCACCGCGGAGACGTACGACGTGGAGGCCTGGACGGCGAAGGCCCAGCCCTCGATCTCCCCGGCCCGCACGACCGCGTCCACCGAGCGCCGCAGGAAGCCGAGTTCCGCCACGGCCTCGACGTCCAGATCCTCCAGGTGGTCCAGGCTGAACGGCTCGTCCATCGAGTTGCGGACCTCGATCTCCTGGGCCTGACTGCGGGTGAGCGGGAAGAGGAACTCCCGCCGCGCACCGAGCCGCACGAGGACCTCAGTCGGCGCGAGATGTTCACAGAACACCAGGCTGTAGCCGAAGGGATACGCCTCGGCCACCCAGCGGAGTCCGTCGGTCATGTCTCCATCATGAGGTTCCGCACTCGAACCAGACCGTCTTGCCACCACCCGATCTCGGCCCCACGCCCCACTTGCCCACGACGGCGTCCAGCAGCGCCAGACCACGACCGTGCTCCGCATCCCCGTCCAACTCCCTTACTGGGAGCGGCAGTTCGGACACTCCGTCGGCGACCTCCACCCTGACCCCGGACTCCAGCCGCAGCACCAGCACCACACACCGCCGGTCCGGAACATGGCGTACGACATTGGCGACCAGCTCCGTCACGCCGAGCTCGGCGGCGTCGGACAGCTCCGCCAGCTCCCACTCGTGGAGCAGCGAGCGGACGATACGGCGGATGTGGCGGGCCGAGTGGGCGCCCGCGGTGAGGTTCAGACGCCACTGGGGAATGTATGCGTTCACATGACGAGGGTGACCTCGCATGACTACGCTGGGCTACCGAACAGATACAACCAGTGTGACAGTGGGCCGAGTTGCCCGAGAGGGGACTTCGCGTGACGACCATCAACGCCCTCGACCCCGGCGCCTCGCCGCTCGACTACTACGGCTACGAGCTGCGGCGACTCCGGGAGACCGCCCACCTGACACAGCGTCAACTCGGAGACATCCTCAACTACACGGGCTCGCTCGTCGGCCAGATCGAGACGGCGAGGAAGATCCCCACACCGGAGTTCAGCGTGCGGGCGGACGCGGCGCTGGGGTCGGACGGGCTGCTGACGCGACTCGTCCAGCTGGTGCTGCGGAGTCAACTGCCGGCGTGGTTTCAGCAGGTGGCGGAACTTGAGGCGCGGGCGATCGAAATCTGCACGTTTCAGGCCAACATGATCCACGGCCTGCTTCAGACCTCCGGGTACGCCCGCGCCACGCTCGGCGCGCTCGACCGGACCGACCTCGACGACCGCACCACGGTACGGCTGGCTCGTCAGCGCATCTTCGAGAAGGAGGAGCCGCCGGTCTTCTGGTTGGTGATCAGCGAGGCCGCGCTGTACCAGGAGATCGGCGGCGGGGACGCCATGCGAGGCCAACTGACCCACCTGTTGTCCTTCGAGGAAGATCCCTGGATCAACGTCCAGGTGCTGCCATTCTCGGCGGGCGCGCACGCGGGACTGACCGGCTCGTTCAACCTCTACCGCTTCGCGAGCGATCCGACCATCGTCTACACCGAGGGGTACGGCAGCGGACATCCGACCGCGAACCCGGACACCGTCAAGGACTGCTCACTCCGTTACGATCATCTCCGGGCCGCCGCTCTATCCCTCAAGGACTCGGCGGAGTTGATCCGGCGCGCGATGGAGGACCGCTATGGAGAGCAACTGGCGTAAGTCCAGCTACAGCAGCGACCAGGGCGGAGAGTGCGTGGAGTGCGCGCCGCTGGGCCAGCTCGCGTGGCGCAAGTCGTCGTACAGCAGTGACCAGGGCGGTGACTGCGTCGAGATAGCCGACACGACCACCACCGTCGCCGTCCGTGACTCCAAGACCCCGGCGGGACCGATCCTCACGATCGACCCCGCCGTCTTCACCGCCTTCGTCAACTGGACGTCTACAGACGCTGGATGATCGTGCCGGTGGCCAACCCGCCCCCCGCGCACATCGTGATCAGCGCGAACTCCTTGTCCGCGCGCTCCAGTTCATGCAGGGCCGTCGTGATGAGCCGGGCCCCGGTGGACCCCACCGGGTGCCCGAGCGCGATCGCGCCGCCGTTGACGTTGACCTTCTCCAGGTCCTGTTCGAAGACCTGGGCCCAGCTCAACACCACGGACGCGAAGGCCTCGTTGATCTCGACGAGGTCGATGTCCTTCAGGGACATGCCCGCCTTGCCCAGCACGGCACGGGTCGCGTCGATGGGCCCGTCGAGGTGGAAGTGCGGGTCGGCGCCGACCAGGGCCTGCGCCACAATCCGTGCCCGCGGCTTCAGCTTCAGCGCCCGCGCCATCCGCTTCGACGCCCACATGATCGCCGCCGCGCCGTCGCTGATCTGGGACGAGTTGCCCGCCGTGTGAATCGCTGTCGGCATGACCGGCTTCAGGCCCGCCAGCGCCTCCATGGACGTGTCGCGCAGCCCCTCGTCCCGGTCGACGAGCCGCCACATGCCCTGCCCGGCCCGCTGTTCGTCCTCGGTGGTCGGGACCTGGACGGCGAAGGTCTCCCGTTTGAAGCGCTCCTCGGACCAGGCGACGGCCGCCCGCTCCTGGGAGATCAGGCCGAGTGAGTCGGCGTTCTCGCGGGTCAACCCCCGGTGCCGGGCGATCCGTTCGGCCGCCTCGAACTGGTTGGGCAGGTCCACGTTCCACTCGTCCGGGAACGGCTTTCCGGGCCCGTGCTTCGACCCCGATCCCAGCGGCACCCGGGACATCGCCTCGACACCGCAGCTGATGCCGACGTCGATGACCCCGGCCGCGACCATGTTGGCGACCATGTGGGAGGCCTGCTGCGAGGAGCCGCACTGGCAGTCGACGGTGGTCGCCGCCGTCTCGTACGGCAGCCCGACCGTCAGCCAGGCGGTGCGCGCGGGGTTCATGGACTGTTCGCCGGCGTGGGTGACCGTGCCGCCGACGATCTGTTCGACCGCGTCGGCGGGGATGCCGGTGCGGCCGAGGAGTTCACGGTAGGTCTCGCCCAGCAGATAGGCGGGATGCAGATTGGCGAGCGCGCCACCGCGCCTGCCGATGGGGGTGCGGACGGCTTCGACGATCACGGGTTCGGCGGCCATGGGTGCGGGTCCTCTCCTCCGAACGGATCCCTGGAACTAGTACGTGTTCTAGTTAGCGCGCTGTGTGCAGTCTGCTGACGATCCGGCCACCACCGCAAGGGTCTTGCAGGCAATTGAGGCCTCCGCACCCCTTGCCTCTTGTAGAACCCGTTACTACCTTCACGGCAGCTCTGTTCCTGATGGACCGTCAGAAAGCTTCCAGACAGCTGGAGTGAGTTGCCGATGACCTGTCCAGCGCTCCCCGAGGGGTTCGACTTCACCGATCCCGACCTGCTGCAAAGCCGCGTGCCGCTGCCGGAGTTCGCCGAACTGCGCCGGGCCGAACCGGTGCGCTGGATCCCCCAGTCGGGCAATGTCGCCGGCTTCCAGGACGAGGGGTACTGGGCGGTCACCCGGCACGCGGACGTCAAGTACGTCTCGACGCACCCCGAGATCTTCTCCTCCTCCCTCAACACGGCGATCATCCGCTTCAACGAGCGCATCGAACGGGACGCGATCGACGCGCAGCGCCTGATCCTCCTCAACATGGACCCGCCGGAACACACCCGGGTCCGCGGGATCGTCCAACGAGTGTTCACCCCCCGGGCCATCCGCGCCCTGGAGGAACGCCTGCGCAACCGCGCCCACGCGATCGTCGAGGCGGCCCGGGCCCACCCCGGCGACTCCTTCGACTTCGTCACCCAGGTCGCCTGCGAACTCCCCCTCCAGGCGATCGCCGAGCTCATCGGCATCCCCCAGGACGACCGCGCGAAGATCTTCGACTGGTCCAACAAGATGATCTCGTACGACGATCCCGAGTACGCGATCAGCGAGGAGGTCGGCCAGGAATCGGCCATGGAGGTCATCGCCTACGCGATGAACATGGCGGCCGACCGCAAGCAGTGCCCGGCGAAGGACATCGTCACGACCCTGGTGTCGGCGGAGGACGAAGGCAACCTGGGCTCCGACGAGTTCGGCTTCTTCGTCCTGATGCTGGCGGTGGCGGGCAACGAGACGACCCGCAACGCCATCACCCACGGAATGCACGCGTTCCTGACCCACCCCGACCAGTGGGACCTCTACAAACGCGAGCGCCCGTCGACGGCCGCCGAGGAGATCGTCCGCTGGGCGACCCCGGTCAACGCCTTCCAGCGCACGGCCACCCAGGACACCGAACTGGGCGGCAAACAGATCAAGAAGGGCGACCGCGTGGGCATCTTCTACGCAGCCGCCAACCACGACCCCGAGGTCTTCACCGACCCCGACCTCTTCGACATCACCCGCGACCCCAACCCCCACCTCGGCTTCGGCGGCGGAGGCCCCCACTACTGCCTCGGCAAGTCCCTGGCAGTCCTCGAAATAGACCTGATCTTCAACGCCATAGCCGACGCCATGCCCAACCTCCGGGCGGCCGGAGACCCCCGCCGTCTCCGCTCGGCGTGGATAAACGGCGTCAAGGAGCTACAAGTAACGCTCAGTTGAGTCTTTTAGGGGCGCGGGGCTGTATCAATTTGCGACTCCGCCGCGTGGGCGCGACAAGCCACGACGATGCCGCACCCGCCAACCACCACCGCGCGGCACACCAGTAGGCGCTACCTCTTCACCAACGCCCGTTCCTCATCAACCTCCGCCGCCACACCAACCACCCGACCCCGCGGCCCCTGGAAGACATACGACAACCCGAACCCGGCCCCCACAACCACCGCACCCCCCACCGCATCCAGCACCCAGTGATTCCCGGTGGCCACGATCGCCGTCACCGTGAAGAACGGATGCAGCAACCCCAACCCCTTCATCCACCACTTCGGCGCGATGACCGCGATCACGACCCCGCACCACAACGACCAGCCGAAGTGCAGCGAAGGCATCGCCGCGTACTGGTTGGTCAAAGCAGTGAGCGTCCCGTAATCCGGCTTCGAGAAGTCCTGGACCCCATGCACCGTGTCGATGATCCCGAACGCCGGCATCAGCCGCGGCGGGGCCAGCGGATACAGCCAGAACCCGACGAGAGCCAGCAAGGTGGCGAAGCCGAGCGAGGCCCGAGCCCACCGGTAGTCCACCGGCCGCCGCCAATAAAGAACCGCCAGCACGGTCAGCGGCACCACGAAGTGGAAGGACTCGTAGTAGAAGTCGAAGAAGTTCCGCAGCCAGTCCACCTTGACGACCGCGTGGTTGACCCAGTGCTCGATGTCGATGTGCAGCCACCGCTCCAGATCGAGGACCTGGTGGCCGTGCTTCTCCGCGGTGGCCCGCCCCGCCGCGTTGCTGCCGCCGGTCGCCGCGAGGCGGACCTGCTGATAGGCGGCGTACGTGACACGGATCAGCAGGAGTTCGAGAAGCAGGTTCGGCCGGGTCAGCACCCGACGCAGGAACGGCAGCAACGGCACGTGCCGCAGCCGCGCGGGCACCGCCGACGCGTAGTCCGTGGGGATCGGTGACCGGTAGTACGGCGAGGTCCGCGACAGGAACGGGATCACGGTGGCGGCGGCGAGTGCGGCCAGCAGCACCACGTTGTCCCGCAGGGTGTACAGCGTCGACACGTTCGGGAGCATCATCTTCGCCGGCAGGGTCATCACCACGACGACGGCGACCGGCCACACATACCGGTCGGAGGCCCGCTTGCCGACTCGCCCCACGACCGCAAGCAGCACCCACAGCAGCTGGTGCTGCCAGGTGGTCGGTGAGACGGCGATCGCCGCGCACCCGGTGATCGCCACGGCGAGCAGCAGCTGCCCGTCGCGCGCGTACCCGACGGCCCGCCGTACGCCGAGCGCGGCGACCGCCGCGCCCAGCACCAGGAAGAGCCCGATCTCCAGCGGTCCGTTCAGACCGAACCGCAGCAGCAGTCCGTGCAGCGACTGGTTGGCGAGGTCGTCGGCGGGGCCGCCGAGGCCGGTGCCCGCGATGTGGTGCACCCAGTAGGTGTACGAGTCGTGCGGCAACGCGGCCCAGGCGAGCGCGGTGCTCGCGGTGAAGGTCGCACCCGCGGTCAGGGCGCCCCGGCGGCGGCCGGTGAACCAGAGCAGTGCCGCGAAGAGCAGGACCGTGGGCTGGAGGGCGGCGGCGAGGCCGATGAGCAGGCCGCTGACCCGCTCACCGCGGACGGTGAAGCAGGCCACCAGGACCAGCAGGACCGGGATGATGCTGGTCTGCCCGAGGTAGAGCGTGTTGCGCACGGGCAGCGACAGCATGAGCAGGCTGATCGCGACCGGCGCGGCGAGCAGGGAGGTGCGGCGGCTGACGGGCTGGGGCAGGGCGCGGGCGGCGACGAGGCCGAGGGCGACGACCAGGAGCAGGGTGCCGAAGGTCCAGCCCCAGCCGAGGGCCTGTTCGGCCGCGCGGGTCAGCGGCTTCAGGACGAGTCCCCCGAAGGGGGTACCGGTGAACTGCGTCGAGTCGTACAGCGAGCCCTTCACATGCAGGACGCCGTCCGGGCCGACCCAGGTCTCCAGATCCGTCAGCCGCTCGCCTCTCGGCGTACTGAGGACGACGGCCACCTGCCGTACCGCGAGGACGGCCGCCACCAGCCACAGGGCGAGCCTGGCCACGCGCAGCCGCGCCTGGACCTCACTGGTCCCACTGTGCTCCGCATTCGCCACGCCTCGTCGGCCTCTCGTCCCGTTCGTGCCACGTGTCCATGAGGGGGGACGCAGGCAACCCCGTCTTCACCTGACGTCCGCTCTCCTTTTGTCCGAATGACGATAGTCCGCCGCGCGGGCCCTCGGGCAGCCAGGGCGCGAGATGGATCACATCTGGCCAGGGAAGACTCGTTCCGACCGGTGCCCCTCTTCGGCGGCACGACACCGCGGCACGACACCGCTGATGGCGCGGTCCTGATCGGCGCGGCCGGGAACATGATGATGCCGGCCTGCTACATGATGGCCGCGGCCGTGGTCGGCGGTGTGGCGGTGCGGTTCATGACGGAGTCGGCGAGTCGGCCGCTGCCGGGCTCACCCCCGCAGCGGTAATGCCACTGACAGAGACCCTGCGCCGGACTATATTCATTAGCGCAACTAGTTAGCTGCTCTAACTAGCCATATGAAAGGCACAGGTGCATGAGCGAGTCGCAGCTCTGGGACGACGTCGACGACTACTTCACCACCCACCTCGCGCGCGAGGACGAAGCGCTCCTGGCGGCTGTGCGCGACAGCGAGGCCGCCGAGCTCCCGCACGCCGCCGTCACGGCGCCACAGGGCAAGTTCCTCCAGCTCCTGGCCCAGATCCAGGGCGCCCGCACGGTTCTGGAACTCGGCACGCTCGGCGGCTACAGCACCATCTGGCTGGCCCGCGCCCTGCCCGTCGACGGCCGCCTGGTCTCGCTGGAGTACAGCCCGAAGCACGCCGAGGTCGCAGTCCGCAACCTCGCCCGCGCGGGCCTCGACAAGATCGTCGAGGTCCGCGTCGGCCCCGCCCTGGAGTCCCTCCCCCGGCTGGCCGACGAGAACCCGCCCCCCTTCGACCTGGTCTTCATCGACGCCGACAAGGCCAACAACCCGCACTACGTGGAGTGGGCGCTCAAGCTCACCAGCGCGGGCAGCCTGATCGTCGTGGACAACGTCGTACGCAACGGCCGGGTCGCCGACCAGGCCAACCCGGCCCCCGACGTCCAGGGCACCCGCACCGCCATCGAACTCATCGGACGGCACCCGAGGTTGAGCGCCACGGCGATCCAGACGGTCGGCAGCAAGGGCTACGACGGTTTCGCGCTGGCGCGCGTACTGGAGTGACCCTGGGCCCTGGATTACCCCGGGTCCTGGAGTGCCCCCGGGTCCTCACACCTCGTGGTAGAAGCCAACGTTGACGCTGCGCGGGGCGGTGCGGTCACGGATGATGATCTCGCCGTTGCCGCCCCGGGGCAGCGTCACACTGCCGCCGTAGACCAGCGGTTGGGCGTACGCCCCGGCCACCAGTTGCACCTCGGACGAGGGGTCGGCCTGCGAGCCCTGCAACCAGGTCACCTGCCAGACGCCCTCGGGCCCGCACAGGAACTCCAGGTGGACCCTGGAGACGAACAGCCAGTCGTCGGGCGTCGAGAGCCGGCACACCGACTTGTCCCGGCCCACGCGCAGCACGGTGCCCGGGTCACTGGGCGCGTCGGCCATCTGCATCCCGGCCGTGGCACCCTCCTCCGCCGCGGTGACGACGGCCATGGTGAGTTCGAGCACGTGCGCTCCTCCTGAAAGGTCCTTGCGCGGCAACCCCGTTGACCTGCCGCCGCCGCATGATAAATCGCCCGGCATGGCGGTGTCCGGCGCAAGGTACCCAAGACCGGCCTGCTGCCCGACTCCGGGCAGCAGGCCGGTCGTAGATCTGAACCGTGCGTCAGCTGTGCAGCAGCCGCTCCGTCAGCTCGCGGTAGTCCCGCAGCACCAGCCGGAGTTGCTCGGTGTCACCGGCGGTAGCGGCCTTGCCTTCGCCGGTCTGCCAGGAGTTGCGCAACGTACGCCGACGCTGCTTCACCGCGTCCGCGAACCGGGCGGCGGCCTCCTCCAGCACGTGGTCGGCCTCCTCCACGGCGGACCGGGGCTCGTCCACGAACCCGGCGACGGCGTGCTGCAGCCGCATCCCCAGTTTGTCGCACTCGTCGTGCGGCAGAAGCCGCGTCTCGTGGTGCCCCGAGGCACTCCGCGCACCCGCTCCGGACCCGGCGTCCTGCCCACGCGCGGTCTCACGACCGGGAACCTCGGTGTCCCGACCGAAGCCTCCGGCCTCACTGCCGAAACCAGAGGCCTTGTCGCCACCAGGGACGGAGCCGCCCCTGAGACCACTCTCGCCACCCGGCGTGTCCTCGGTACCCCGCACCCCGTCCCGGCCGGGCGCCGTCGCCGGGCGTCCCGCCTTCGGGTCCGTGGCCGGAGTCGCCGACTCGGTGGGGGTCGCCATGGGGCTGTACGCACCCGTGGGGTCGCCCGTGCCCTTGCCGGTCCTGTCCTCGCCCCGGGTGCCGTCGGCGCCCGACCTGCTCGTGGCGTCCGCCATTTCGCTCAACTCCCCTTCGCCTGACGCCTGTTGAAAGCCCACGGCAGGTGGCCGCGGCCGTCGCTGCGACCGTCCCGCGGCTGACCCGCGTGTACGTGAGACTCTTCGGTGGGTGTGCGGGACTCCTCGCGGCTCCGAGCCGGTCCGACGAGGTCCTCGAAGAGGGCCCGCGCCTCAAGCATCGCGGCGCGCATGTCCTCCGTGTTCTCCCGGCCGTCGCCGTCCCGTCCGGCGTTGGCGCGGGCGCCCGCCACCGCGTGCACGCGCCGATAGCCGTGCACATGGTCCGCGTGGTGCACGGACAGCGCGGCGAACTGCTCCTCGTACTGCTCGCCGTCCGGGAACCCCCGTGCCTTGGCGATTTCGGCGAGCAGCCGGTCCGCCTCGGCGACGGCCTCCCGGGGGGAGTCCACGAAGCGTTCCTGGGCGGCCGTCCAGCGGGCCTCGTACCGCTGGCGCTCCGCCGGTTCGAGTGGCTGCTCGCGCAGGGATCCGTGCCGCTCGACGCGCTCGGCGAGTTCGCGCTCGGCGGCCTTCTCGTCCCCGTCGTGCCGGGCCACGGTGCGGCCGTATTCGGGCCCGAAGCGTCGCTTCAGGCCCCGGCCGTGCTGCGGGCCCCGGCCACGCAGGGTCAGGACGGCCGCCACGACAAGGACGGCCGCCACGATCACGATCAGAGCGATGATCAGGCCTGTTGACATGCCAGCCGGGTTGCCCTCACCCATTAATTCAAACCGCCCCCACATCTGTGTACGCGACAATCAGGCCATGACCTGGACCGTCACCCCGGAGCCCCCCGACTCCCCCACGGCAACCGCACTCTGGCGCGCGTACTACACCGAGGTCAGCGACCGCTACTACCTCCGTCACGAGAACCGCCGCACGGACCCGGCCGAGCTCCAACGAGAGCTCGCCAAGCGCACAGGCACCGAGCTCACCCCGCCCACGGGTCAGTTGCTGGTGGCCCGTTACGCCGGAGAGCCGGCCGGCAGCGCGGGCGTACGGCTCCTGAGCAGCGAGGTCGCCGAACTGACCACGGTCTTCCTCTACGAGAAACTGCGCGGCAAGGGCGGCGCGACACCCCTCGTCCGGGCCGCCGAGGACGCGGCCCGCCGACTCGGCGCCACACGGCTGATCCTCGACACCCGAAGCGACCTGGTCGAGGCCCGCGCCCTGTACGCACGCCTCGGCTACGAGGAGACGGCCCCGCACAACGACGACAAGTACGCCGAGCACTGGTTCAGCAAGGTCCTGTAGCGGGCGGCCAGCGCTGGGCTTGGGCCGTGCGCCTCGGATGTGCCTCCCTGTGACGACTGGCGGCTGCGGGTCCGTTGTGGCTGGTCGCGCAGTTCCCCGCGCCCCTGGGAAGCTGCAGTCGCCGACGGCGCGAAGGGGCCGGGGTGGGGGGTGTCCGCCCGCAGCGGCCGGCGTCCGTTATCCAGCACATGTGAATCAACAGCAACCGCCGGACCGAGGACGGACACCCCCCACCCCCGCCCCCCCCCCCCCCCCCCCCCCCCCCCCCCCCCCCCCACCCCCCCCCCCCCCCCCCCCCCCGCGCCCCCCCCCCCCCCCCCCGGCCCCCGCCGAACACACCGAACCCGACGCGCTACACAAACCCCCACCGGAGCCGCACAGGCCGCCGCAGGCACTCAGGGGCGCGGGGAACTGCGCAAAACGCCCGCCCCCACCAAGCCGCACCCGCCGCCGCAGGCACCCGCGCCCCCATCACATCCGGGCCCCAGGCCCGTCATACGGCTGCTCCCGATCCGACCCGCACAGCTCGTCGTTCAGATCCTTCACCAGCTGAGCAAGATCCGTCGGCCGCCCCGGCCCCCACCAGTCCCCCAGCAGCTCCGCCAACGACGCCTCCCGAGCCTCCGCGAGCCGCGCGGCGACCTCCCGCCCCCGCTCCGTCAGCTGCAGATCCAGTCCGTCCCGCGAGGCCAGCCCCCGCTCCTCCACCTGCCGCACCGCCTCGATGATCACGGTCAGCGGCACAGTGGCCCGCTCGGCGAGCAGCGCCGGTTCCACCCACCCGTGCCTCCGCATCCGCAGCAGCAGCCAACTCGCGGCGGGCAACAGGTCGTCCCCGGCCCGAGCGGTGATCTTCCGGTAGACCTCCCGCCGCCCCTCCCGCGTCCCGAGCACCGACAGCGCCCGGCACACCTCGTCGTACGACGACCGCTCCACCGGATTGCTGGCGAGCGTCTCGGTGACATCGGGAGCCGTGACCGACCCCCGCAGCCGGTCCTCCTTGAGGAACCAGGCGAGCACGAACCCGAGGAACGCGACGGGCGCGGCGTACAGGAAGACGTCGGTGATCGAGGAGGCGTAGGCGTGCAGCGCCACGGGACGCACCGCGGCCGGCAGCTCCGCGAGCCCCCGGGAGTCGGACTCCAGCCCCGACACCGAGACCCCTGGCGGCAGTTGGTCCCCGCGCAACGCGTCCGCCAGCTTGCCCCCGAGCCGGCTCGCGAAGACCGTCCCGAAGATCGCGACACCGAACGACGCCCCGATGGACCGGAAGAAGGTCGCCCCGGAGGTGGCGACACCGAGATCCTCGTACGACACGGCGTTCTGCACGATCAGCACGAGCACCTGCATGACAAGGCCGAGCCCCAGCCCGAACACACAGAAGTACGCGCTCATCACCCAGGTCGAGCTGTTCTCGTCGAGCTGGTGCAGAAGCAGCAGCCCCAGCGTGGTGACCGCGGTCCCGGCCACCGGGAACACCTTCCACCGCCCGGTCCGGCTGACGATCTGTCCGGAGACCGTGGAGGACACCAGCAGCCCCAACACCATGGGCAGCATGTGCACACCGGACATGGTCGGCGAGACCCCCTGCACGACCTGTAGGAAGGTCGGCAGATAGGTCATCGCCCCGAACATCGCGAACCCGACGATGAAGCTGATGACCGCGGACAGCGTGAAGGTCCGGACCCGGAACAGCTTCAGCGGCAACACGGGCTCGGCGGCCCTCCGTTCGACCGCCACGAACGCGACCGCGAGCAGCACCCCCGCCACCGCGAGCCCGACGATCTGCGCGGACCCCCATCCCCACGTCGTGCCGCCCAGCGAGGCCACCAGCACCAGACAGGTGGCGACGGCGGCGATGAGGAAGGTCCCCAGGTAGTCGATGACGTGCTTGGTCGACTTACGGGGAATCCGCAGCACGACGGCGATCACGGCGAGCGCGACCGCACCCACCGGCAGATTGACGTAGAACACCCACCGCCAGCTCAGATGCTCGGTGAACAACCCGCCCAGCAACGGGCCGAGCACGCTCGTCGCGCCGAACACCGCCCCGAACAGCCCCTGGTACCGGCCGCGTTCGCGCGGCGGGACGAGGTCGCCGACGATCGCCATCGACAGCACCATCAGCCCACCGCCGCCCAGCCCCTGCAGGGCCCGGAAGGCGATGAGCTGGGCCATGTCCTGGGCCATTCCGCACAGCGCCGACCCGATCAGGAAGATCACGATCGCGGTCTGGAACAGCCGTTTGCGCCCGTACTGGTCGCCGAGCTTGCCCCACAACGGCGTCGCCGCCGTGGAGGCCAGCAGATACGCGGTCACCACCCAGGACAGATGCTCCATCCCGCCGAGGTCGCTGACGATGGTGGGCAGTGCGGTGGACACGATGGTCTGGTCGAGGGCGGCGAGCAGCATCCCGAGCAGCAGGGCCCCGATCGAGACGAGGACGTTGCCGGACACGTGCTGTTCTGGCGTGTCTCGCACATTCCCCGTCATACCGTGCGCATCCGCGGCCATGAAGTCCTCCCGGGGCTCTCGTTACCACTCCATCGTGGTCGGTGTGACCGCTTATGGCCTGTTGAGTCCTGTTGGAAGCAGTTATTCCGGGGGCTTCCGTAAGCCGACTGTGGAGGGGTTCTGCATAATCTCTGGGGTTTGTGAGGGGAGGGACGAACACATGGCGGAGTCGAACAGTCATCAGTGCCCGGAGTGCGGGGCGCCGAGAGGGGCCGACAACACCCCGTCGTGCGGGTGCACCCGGCGCGCGTCGGACGCGCTGCGCGACGCACGTACGGCGGAGGCGGCCGCGGCGGAGGACTTCGATCCGCTGCGCATACGGCCGTACGTGGAACTGGACGACGAGACCGCGCCGGTGCCGCAGATGCCCGTACCGGAGATCACGATGCCGCTGCGCGCCGTGCCACCCCGGCCGAACCCCACCGACCTGAGCCTGTTCGAGGCGGCCGGAGCCCCGTCCGACCCCGACAAGGCCCCCGACGACCGACCGCGCCGAACCCGACCTCGTACGGTCCTCCTCGCCGCAGCCGGAGCGGTCGTGGCCGTGGTCACCGCGGCCGGCTTCGCCAGTGGGCTGTTCGCGTACGAGTCGCCGTCACGGGACGAGGCTGCGCCGGAGGACGTACGGCCGGCGGTCCCGGACTCGACGACGACCCCGGCGTCGGTGTCGCCGTCCACGAGCACGGTGTCCGTACGGCCGTCCACCGCACCCCCGTCCCCGACGGCGAGCGCGAGCCCGTCGGCGTCCCCGTCCCCGTCGAGGACCAGCGCCTCCCCGACGCCGTCCCTGTCGGCGCAACCGACGGCCACACCGACGGCTTCCGGCGCGACGGACTCGGCGAGCGAGTCGGACGCGGCGGTGGCTCCACCGGTGTTGCGGCGCGGGTCCAATGGCGCGGAGGTCGTCGAGCTCGAACTGCGGCTCACTCAGCTCGGGCTGTACACGCGGAAGGCGAGTGGGCACTACAACGAGGGTGTCGAGGATGCGGTGAGCCGGTATCAGTGGGCTCGGGGGATTCAGGTGGCGGAGTACGGGGTGTATGACCTGGTGACTCGGGAGCGGCTGGAGTCTGAGACCACGGAGCCATAGGTCGTTTTTTGGGTGCGGGCCGGTGGGCCTCGTCGCGCAGTTCCCCTTGCCCGCCCCTGGGTAGATCTACCTGACGTGGATCCGAAGCGTGCCGTCCTCCTGCGCTTCCACCCGCACCTGCGTCAGATCGCGCACCGCCACATCCGGGCCGTGCAGACCTGCCCGTGGGCCGATCCCCACCACCCGCATCCCGGCCGCCCTACCCGCCGCGATCCCCGCCCCGGAGTCCTCGAAGACCACGCAGTCCGCCGGAGCCACGCCCAGTTCCGCCGCGCCCTTCAGGAACCCCTCGGGATCCGGCTTGCTCGCGCCCACGGACTCCGCCGTGATCCGGATCCCGGGAAGGGACAGGCCCGCCGCCGCCATCCGGGCCGTGGACAGCGGGACGTCGGCGGAGGTGACCAGGGCGTGGGGCAGGCCCCGCAGGGACGCCAGGAACTCCCGGGCGCCCGGTATCGCCACGACCCCGTCCGTGTCCGCGGTCTCCTCGGCGAGCATGCGCGCGTTGTCCGCGAGGTTCTGTTCCACGGGACGGTCGGGCAGCAGGACGGCCATCGTCGAGTGGCCCTGGCGGCCGTGGGCGACCTTCATGACCTCGTCGGCGTCCAGCCCGTGGCGTTCGGCCCAGCGGCGCCAGATGCGTTCGACGACGGCGTCGGAGTTGACGAGCGTGCCGTCCATGTCGAGCAGGAGGGCGCGGGCGGTGAGCACGGTGAACGCGGCGGCCGTCATCGGCAACTCCAGAAACAGACGGAAGAGACAAGGTGGCCCCGCCCGCCGGTCAGGGAAAACGGGCGGAGGCCACTTTGTTCATCCACGGTACAAAATAAGGCGGGGTTCCGCCACCGCGCTCGGAAACCGCCCGTAACAGTTCACCCGTTGTTCAGCTCATCCGGCCGCGGCCTCCCACAGGCTCCACAGTCCGAGTCCCAGCATCAGCAGCGCGGCCACCTTGGTGATCAGCTTCAGCGGGACCCGCTTCATCAGGGCCTTTCCGCCGACGATGCCGAGTCCGGCGACCGCCCACAGCGCGAGCACCGCGCCCAGGCCGACGGAGAGCGGGTCGTCGTAGCGGGCGGCGAGGTTCGCCGTCATGATCTGGGTCAGGTCCCCGAACTCGGCGACCAGGATGAGCATGAACCCGGCCCCGGCGACCTTCCAGAAGGACTGGTCCTCCGGCTTGCGGATCTCCTCGTCGCCGTCGTCCTTCTTCAGTAGCAGGACGGCCGCGCCACCCAGGAAGAGCACGCCGGTGAGCGCCTGCACGATCTGCTGCGGCAGCAGGGTCAGCACGCTGCCGGCCGCCACGGCGAGCGCGACATGCAGCGCGAAGGCGGCTGCGACGCCCGCGAAGACGTAGGAGGCGCGGTAGCGGGTGCCCAGGACTAGGCCGGCGAGCGCGGTCTTGTCGGGCAGTTCGGCGAGAAAGACGACGCCGAAGACGACGGCCGTCACGGTGAAGCTGATCAAGGGTCCTCAATCGGTCGGGGCTGCCCCACCGAGAGTGCTGCACCTCACACGAAGACACCTCGGCACGGCAGCACACGGTCAGTGCGCTGCTCTGCCGAAGGTCTCGCTGGCCGGCCGCGTACACGACCTGCCTCCGGGCGCCGGCTCAGAACGAGCTGAGCAGTATGTCGACGGTCCGGCGAAGAGCTACTCCCCTTCAACTCCGACCATCTTACGTGATCGTTTCGCGATAAACCTTGTCGTGTCATGTACACGTCACTAGCTTCTTACCGAGCGCACACCTCCCGGCAACACAGCGCGGCGAGCATTCCCTCGCCCGCGCTCCAACACCCCCACCCCGCAAGGGAGTTCGCATGCCGAAGTTCTACGCGCGTCGACGGCTCAGCATACTCGGGGCACTCACCGCCCTCATAGCCTCCGTCGCGGTTCTCAACGGCCCGTCCGCCTCCGCCGCCCTCCCCACCCCGGTCAGCGCGGCCACCGCCCGCAGCTACCTCGCCACGCTCACCGTCGCGACCGAGGACCGCACCGGCTACGACCGCGACCTGTTCCCGACGTGGATCACCATCAGCGGCACCTGCAACACCCGTGAGTACATCCTCAAGCGGGACGGCTCGAACGTCGTCACCAACTCCGCCTGCACCGCCACCAGCGGCAGCTGGTACTCCCCGTACGACGGCGCCACCTGGACCGCCGCCTCCGACGTGGACATCGACCACCTGGTCCCGCTCGCCGAGGCCTGGGACTCCGGCGCCGACGCCTGGACCACCGCCCAGCGCCAGGCCTTCGCCAACGACGTCACCCGCCCGCAGCTCCTCGCGGTCACCGACAACGTGAACCAGTCCAAGGGCGACCAGGACCCGGCGACCTGGATGCCGTCGCTCACCTCGTACCGCTGCACGTACGTGCGTGCCTGGGTCCAGGTGAAGTACTACTACGACCTCTCCGTCGACTCGGCGGAGAAGAGCGCGCTCACCAGCTACCTCGCCAACTGCTGACGATTCCGTAACGGAACCTCCCCGCAGCCCTCCGTCGTTCCGTACCGTACGGGGCGACGGAGGAGGATCACGTGGCGGATCTGCGCCTAGGACCACTGCTCAGGTACGTCGACGGCTCGTCCGCGAACGTCTGGGTCGAGACGAGCCGTCCGTGCACCGCCGAGGTGCGCTGCTCGGACGGCACCGGCGGCGAGGCCCACACCTTCCAGGTCGCGGGCCACTACTACGCCCTCGTCCCGGTCGACGGCCTCGACCCGGACACGGAGCGGTCGTACGAGGTGTTCCTGGACGGCACACGCGTGTGGCCGCTGCCGGACTCGCCCTTTCCTCCGTCGGTCATCCACACCCTGGCCGAGGACGACGCCGTCCGCGTCGCCTTCGGCTCCTGCCGCTGGGCCGCGCCCCCGGAGGGCGAGAAGGACCCCGTCGGCCCTGACGCCCTGGACACCCTCGCGGCCCGGATCGCCGCCGACCCGGCTGGTGAACGGCCGGACGTCCTCCTGCTGTTGGGCGACCAGGTCTACGCCGACGAGACCTCCCCGGCCACCCGGAAATGGCTGGCCGCCCGCCGCGATCTGAGCGAGCCGCCGGGCGACCAGGTGGCGGACTACGAGGAGTACACGCACCTCTACTACGAGTCCTGGCTCGACCCCGAGGTGCGCTGGCTGCTGTCCACCGTGCCCAGTTGCATGATCTTCGACGATCACGACGTCATCGACGACTGGAACACGTCCGCGTCCTGGGTCGAGGACATGCGCGCCGTCCCGTGGTGGCGGGAGCGGGTACTGAGCGGCCTGATGTCGTACTGGGTGTACCAGCACCTGGGCAACCTCACCCCGGCCGAGCTGGCCGCCGACCCGCTCTACGCCGCCGTACGCGAATCCCCGGACGGCACCGACGAGTTGCGCGACTTCACCTGCAGGGCCGACACCGACCCGGCCTCCGTGCGCTGGAGTTACCGGCGCGACTTCGGCCGGGTGCGGCTGCTCATGGTGGACTCCCGCGCGGCCCGTGTCCTCGACGAGGAGAACCGGTCGATGCTGGACTCCGGCCAGGCCGAGTGGCTGCGCGACCAGGTGCTGGAGGAGCGCGGTTCCTACGACCATCTCCTGATCGGCACCTCACTGCCCTGGCTGCTGCCGCACCTGGTGCACGACGCCGAGGCGTGGGACGCGGCGCTGTGCCGGGGCGACCGCGGGGCGCGCTGGGCCCGGTTCGGGGAGGATCTGCGGCGGAAGGCGGACCTGGAGCACTGGGCGGCGTTCCCGACGTCCTTCGCGGCGCTGGCGGACCTGATCGCCGAGGTGGGGTCGGGGCCCGAGGCGCCGGCGACGGTGCTGGTGCTGTCCGGGGACGTGCACCACGCGTACGTGGCCGAGCCGAAGTGGCACTCCGGCGGACCGGATGCGCGCGTCCTCCAGCTCACCTGCTCCCCGGTCCACAACTCCGTCCCCCGCTGGATACGGTTCGGCTTCCGCTTCGGCTGGAGCGCGACGGCGCGGGCGCTGGGGCGGCGGCTCGCCCGGCACGGACGCTGTGCACGACCGCCGGTCTCCTGGCGGCACACGGGCGGCCCCTGGTTCGGCAACCAGCTCATGACGCTGACGCTGCGCGGGCGTTCGGCGCGGCTACGGTTGGACCGGGCGCGGGAGTCGGGTGCGGGGCGGGCACGGCTGGTGAAGGTGTCGGAGTCCGAGCTCACCGGCGAGAGCGGGCAGAAGGCGCCCCGACTCGCCCGGTGATCGGCCCCTTCCGTCACCACAGTCCGTGCACCCCGGGCACGGCACCCCGTGGTCCCGACGGCATGATGAGGCGGACCGTCCGCTTCCGGTGGAGCTCCACGGCTCCGCCACACGCCCGGGAGTCCCACTCTTGCCCGCACCGACCACGGACCATGTGCCCGTCTCCGTTGCCCTGGTCGGCGCGGGGCCTCGCGGCACCAGCGTCCTGGAACGCCTCTGCGCCTCCGCCCCCGAACTCCTCCCGCCCGGCGCCGACTTGACCGTCCACGTCATCGACCCGTCCCCACCGGGCCCCGGCCGCGTCTGGCGCCCCAACCAGTCCCCCGACCTCCTGATGAACACGGTGGCCTCCCAGGTGACCCTGTTCACCGACGAGACCGTGGACTGCTCGGGACCAGTACGCCCAGGACCGAGCCTGCACGAGTGGGCCCGCGGGGAGTGGGGGGCCCACGAGGAAACAGGGCCCGACGCCACTCGGGGGGCGGGCGGGGGGCGGGGCTCCGGAGACCGGCGCGCGGGAGCGGGCGGGGGGCCGGGTCCCGGAGACCTGCGGGCGGAGACCGGCGAGAGGCCAGGCCCTCGAGACCGGCGCGCGGAGACGGGCGAGAGGCCGGGTCCCGGAGACCGGGGCGCGGGAGCGGCCGGGGGGCCAGGCCCCGGAGACCAGAGGCCGAGAACAGACGGGGTGCCCGGCCCTCGCCAAATCTCGCGGTCCGGTGGGTTCGCCGGGCCCGGTGATCCGCTCGGGCCCGATGACTACCCGAGCCGCGCTCAGTACGGGCGCTACCTGGAGTGGGTGTTCGCGCAGGTGGTGCGCCAGGCGCCGGGCGCTGTGCGGGTGGAGGTGCACGCGGCGCGGGCCGTACGGCTCGATGACGGCGCCGACGGCCGGCAGACGGTGACCCTGGACGACGGCACCGCGCTGCACGGCCTGTCCGCCGTGGTCCTCGCCCAGGGGCATCTGCCGGTCGTCGCCGACGCGGCCCGGCGCCGCCACTCCGCCCACGCCGAACGCCACGGCCTGCACCATGTCCCGCCCGCCAACCCGGCCGACGTGGACCTGTCGTGCATACGACCGCACGAGCCGGTGCTGCTGCGCGGCCTGGGCCTGAACTTCTTCGACCACATGGCCCTGTTGACCACCGGCCGCGGCGGCCGCTTCGCCCACTCGGACACCGGCGGCCTGCGCTACCTGCCCTCCGGCAACGAGCCGCGCCTGTACGCCGGTTCACGCCGCGGCATCCCGTACCAGGCACGCGGCGACAACGCCAAGGGCCCCTACGGCCGCCATCTCCCCCGCGTCCTCACAGACGACACGATCGCCCGCTTCCGTAAACGCGCCGACTCCGGCGAGGCACCCGACTTCCTCACCGAGATATGGCCGCTGGTGGCGAAGGAGGTGGAGACGGTCTACTACGAAGCCCTGGTCAGCGCAGGGGAGTTCGGGGACCGCTTCCTCGGTACGGCCCATCGCAGCCCCGAAGAGACCGCCGTACTGGACGAGTTCGGCGTCCCGCACGCCGACCGCTGGTCCTGGGACCGTATTTCACGGCCGTACGCCGGGCTGTCCTTCACAGGCCCCGGCACCTGGCGGGCCTGGCTGATCGGCCATCTGCGGCGGGACGCGGCCGAGGCAGCGCTCGGCAATGTCGCCGGCCCGCTCAAGGCGGCCCTCGATGTCCTGCGGGACCTGCGCAACGAGCTGCGGCAGATCGTCGACCACCGCGGCCTCGCGGGGCCCTCCCGCAGGGACCATCTGGACCGCTGGTACACCCCCCTCAACGCCTTCCTCTCCATCGGCCCGCCCCGCCGCCGCATCGAGGAACTGACCGCGCTGATCGAGGCGGGCACGGTGGAGGTGCTGGGCCCCCGTCTGGAGGTCCGTGAGGAGGACGGGGCCTGGCTGGCCGGATCGCCCGAGGTCCCGGGGTCCGCCGTCCGCGTGACGGCCCTCATAGAGGCGCGCCTTCCGGAACCGGATCTGCGGCACACCGCCGACGACCTGCTCGCCCGCCTGCTGAAGACGGGCCAGTGCCGACCGCACACCGTGGACGGCCACGAGACCGGCGGCCTGGACGTCAGCCGACGCCCGTACCGTCTGATCGACCGTCAAGGACGGGTCCACACAAGGAGGTTCGCCTTCGGTGTGCCGACCGAGGGCGTGCACTGGGTGACCGCGGCGGGCGCCAGGCCAGGCGTGGATTCGGTCACGCTTTCGGACGCCGACGCGGTGGCGAGAGCCGTTCTACGTGCGGCTGCGAGCGAAACGGAAGGGACGGCTGAGGCAAACCGATGGCCAAATGTTGAACTTGCAAGCATAGATTAGGGTCACCTAACGTGGATGGCTCACTCGGCTCCATCCCCCTGGGGCGACCCCCCGGTGGGACCAACCCGACCGAAGGAGTCCCCCACATGACCGGACGCCTGAACAGCGCCCAGCCATACGCCCTCGGCCTGTACCGCATCGTCGTCGGCCTGCTCTTTCTCTGTCATGGCGCCGCCTCCCTCTTCGGCATCCTGGGCGGCGCCTCGGGCACCGACGGCGGCACCGTGGAGACCGGTGCCTGGCCCGGCTGGTACGCGGCCGTGATCCAACTCGTCGGCGGCGGCCTCGTACTGCTCGGCCTGGGCACCCGCATCGCCGCGTTCGTCGCCGCGGGTTCCATGGCGTACGCGTACTTCAAGGTCCACCAGCCCATGGCCCTGTGGCCCATGGAGAACGGCGGCGAGGCCTCGGCGATGTTCTGCTGGGCCCTGGTGCTGCTGGTCTTCACCGGATCCGGCGCGTTCGGCCTGGACCGGCTGTTCGCGAAGCGCACGACGCAGGAACGGAAGCCGGCATCGGAGCCGGTGGCCGTCTGAGCGGACCGCGTACGGTGCCTTCCCCTCCCCTCCCGCGTGGAGGGGAGGGCACCCTCGCGCCGACCGGCTGGGTGAACATGCCGCGTTCATCTCATGAGCCCCCCGTGAATCTCCTGTCACTGCCCACGCGTACGCTGTATGGCTGTCTACGGGGGAATCACGGGGAGTCGCGGTGCTGGAGAATCTGGGGTCACTGACCGGCAGTCCATGGATCTACGCCATGGTCATGCTGTCGGTGCTCCTCGACGTGTTCGTGCCGTTGCTGCCGAGTGGTGTGCTGGTCATCACGGCCGCCACCGCGGCGGCCGCGGGCAGCGCTGCGACGGGGCGGGTCCCCGACGTGATGGCCCTGATCCTCTGCGCGACGACCGCCTCCGTCCTCGGCGACCTGGCCGCGTACCGTCTCGCCTTCCGGGGCGGTGCACGCCTCGACCGCGCGATCGCCCGTTCCCGTCGTCTGACCACGGCGCAGGAACGTCTCGGCGATGCGCTGTCCGCGGGTGGCGGCGCACTGGTGGTCCTCGCCCGCTTCACCCCCGCCGGCCGCTCGGTGGTCTCCCTGCTGGCCGGCACGGCTCACCGCCGAGCCCGCGACTTCCTCCCCTGGTCCGCCCTGGCCGGCCTCTCCTGGGCCGCCTACAGCGTCGCCCTCGGCTATTTCGGCGCCCACTGGCTGGGAGCGACGTGGCTGGCGACTGGGGTGTCGGTGGCGGCGCTGTTCGGGGCGGGGGCGGGGGCGGCGTATGTGATGCGGCGGCGTCCGGAGGGGGCGCAGTAGGGCGTCGGGAGGGATTTCGGCCGCGGCCCGGTGGGGCTGGTCGCGCCCCGCGTGGCGGAGCCGCAGATTGATACAGCGCCGCGCCCCTGGGTAGTTTCCGGTCACCGCCGACTGACACTCCACGTAGCCGCTGGCACCCGTACAGCGCGGGCAAGCGAGACCCGCCCCCGGCCGGCGACGGCACCGGCACGGATCAGCTCGCCTCCCGCCGCGCGGCCCCCCGCACCTCCAACCCCGCCAGCAACTCCGCCGTCGCCTCGGCGATCACATCCACGGCCCGTTCGAACACCTCCTGGTTGTGCGCGGCCGGGGCCCGGAAGCCGGACACCTTCCGCACATACTGAAGCGCGGCGGCCCGAATCTCCTCCTCCGTCGCCTCCTCGGGCAACACAGGCGGACGAAGCGTCTTGATACTGCGGCACATACCGACAGTCTCCCTCCACGAGCGGAGCGGCGCTTCCCACCGCTCACGAATGCCATGATCCTCAGCGAGGCGGCCACCGACCCCGGGGCCGACCGACGAGAGGAACAACTCCACATGGCGCACGACTTCGCGCACCCACAACCCACCGTGGCCGTCCTGGGCCCCGGCGGCACCGGAGGCTCCTCGCCGCGCCCCTGTCCCGCGTCGGCCACCGCGTGATCTGCCTGGCCGGCGACGACACAGCACACACCCTGCGCACCACCGGCATCAAGCTCCGCAGCAGCGTCTTGGGGACTTCACGACCCCCGCGAAGCCGACACCGAACTGCGTGAACCGGTCGACGCGTGTGTGATCGCCGTCAAGCACACCTCCCTCGACGCCGTCCTGGACCGTGTCCCGCCCACAGCCCTGGGCGACGGCCTGATCGTCCCCCTCCTGAACGGCGTCGAACACCCGGCGATCCTCCGCACCCGCTACCGCCAGGAACTGACCGCCCTGGTCACGGGGCGTTGCTCCGCGCGGCGGACCGGCACGAGGTGAAGGCCCCTGTCGCGACCCGGGTGGTACGGGAGTTGACGGAGTCCGGGTACTGACGCCCGGCCTCAGCCCTCCCCACCCGCCAGGTCGATCCGCCAGTCGTTTGACGTGATCCAGCGCCCCTTCGGGTACTCGAACTCGGCCTGTCCGAGCAGCGTGAAGCCCGCCCGGCGGCAGACCCCGTTGGACGCGGCGTGCTCCACGCTCGGGAACGCGTGCAGATACCGGTGCCGGCCCGCGGCCCGTGCCTCCGCCACCACGGCACGGGCCGCCTGCGCGGCCAGTCCGCGGCCCTGGAACTCCGGCAGGATGCCCCACCCGGCCTCCCATATCCGGGAGTCCCGCCACTCCCGCTCCCAGAACCCCACCGAGCCGACGGTCTCCCCGCCCTCCGCGAGCGTGACGCGGTACATCCGCCCCGACGCCAACTCCATGTACCGCTTGTGCCGCCCGGCGAGCTTCTCCGCGTTCTCGGGCCCGCCCAAGTGCGCGGTCATCTCGGGGCTGTTGGTCCTCTCCAGCAGCCAGAAGTCGCCCTCCGCCCAGGGCACCAGCCGCACCTGCTCAGCCTGCTCTTCCGCCTCCACCGCTTCCATGTCCGCCACAGTAGACGCCGGGTCTGACAAAGCCTCCGGCCTGCGGTTTTGCCGAACCGGCAACAGACCTCGCGCCATCGCGCCGTACGCTGCGAGGATCGCCGTGAGCCGCAGTCCGTGAGCCGTCACCGCACCGCCGTACGCACGGAGGACACATGCCGCACCGCACCCACCGTCTGGTCCCCGGTCCCGTCGGCCGGATCCATCTCGTGGAGCAGGGCAGCGGGCCCCTGGTCCTGCTGCTGCACGGCTTCCCGGAGTCCTGGTACTCGTGGCGCCACCAGCTGCCGGTGCTGGCCGCGGCGGGATATCGCGCGGTCGCCGTGGACGTGCGCGGATACGGCCGCTCCTCGAAGCCGGAGGCGGTGTCGGCGTACCGGATGACCGAGCTGGTGGAGGACAACGCGGCCGTGGTGGAGGCACTCGGCGAGCGTTCCGCGGTGGTCGTCGGGCACGACTGGGGCGCGACGATCGCCGCGCACTCGGCGCTGCTCAGGCCGGACGTCTTCCACGCGGTCGCCCTGCTGAGCGTGCCGTACACCCCGCCCGGCGGCCCCCGCCCCAGCGAGGTCTTCGCGCGGCTCGGCGGGGAGGAGGAGTTCTACGTCTCCTACTTCCAGCAGCCCGGCAGGGCCGAGCGCGAGATCGAACCGGATGTCCGGGGCTGGCTGGCCGGCTTCTATGCCGCGCTCTCGGCCGACACCATGCCCATGGCCGACCCGCACCTGGTGCCCGCCGGCACGCGGCCCGCTGCCGACCCCCACTTCGTCGCACCCGGCGGCCGGCTCCGCGACCGCTTCCCCACGGGCCGTCTCCCGGACTGGCTCACCGAGGACGATCTCGACGTCTACGCGGGGGAGTTCGAGCGCACGGGCCTGACCGGTGCCCTGAACCGCTACCGCGCGATGGACCGGGACTGGAAGGATCTGGCCGCCCACGCGGGCGCGGCGGTACGTCAGCCCTCTCTCTTCCTGGGCGGCACCCTGGACGCCTCCACCACCTGGCTCTCCGACGCCATCGACGCCTTCCCCACCACCCTCCCCGGTCTGCGCGGCGCCCATATCCTCGACGGCTGCGGACACTGGATCCAGCAGGAACGCCCCGAGGAGGTCGGCCGTCACCTGACCGACTGGCTGGGATCGGTCGTGGCCGGGCGATAGCGCACGTTCACCGAAAGTCACCGCCCGACCGCCGACTCGCGGGCCTGTCCTCCGGCCGGCTTCGCTCGATGCGCGGCGACGATCATGACGGCGACGGAGGTCAGCGCGATGCCGGCGCCGACGTAGAGAGGCGCGGTGTAGCCGAGGCCCGCCGTGATCGCGAGGCCGCCGGCCCAGGCCCCCAGCGCGTTGCCGATGTTGGACGCGGACACATTGGCCCCGGCGGCCAACGGCGCGCCCTGCGCGTAGTCGGTGACGCGGGTGATCAGGCCGGGCACACTCGCGAACCCGAACACCCCCATCAGGAACACCAGGACCACCGAGGCCGTGGCGTCGGCGGCCAGCAGACCGAACACGGCCAGGGTGACGGCGAGCCCCACCAGCGCGAGGACCAGCGTGCGGTCACGATCCTGGTCGGCGGCCCGCCCACCGAACAGGTTCCCGACGACCAGGCCGACGCCGTACACCATGAGCAGCCAGCCGACATCCCCCGAGGAGAAGCCGCTGACCTCGGTGAACGTATAAGCGATGTAGGTGAACGCGCCGAACATCCCGCCATAGCCGAGCGCGGTCGCCGCCAGGGTCAGCCACACCTGCCCGGTCCGGAACGCGCCGACCTGGGCACGCAGGCCGGTGGGAGGCACCGGCTCCGTCGGTGATGTCCGTCCGGCCCCGCCCGGCACGTACACGACGATTCCCGCGAGCGCGACCAGACCGATCGCCGTCACCGCCCAGAAGGCGGCCCGCCAGCCCCAGCGCTCCCCGACGAGCGCGCCGAACGGCACGCCGAGCACGTTCGCGACCGTCAGCCCGGCGAACATGACGGCCACCGCGCGGGACTTCCGCTCGGGTGCGACCAGGCCGCGCGCGACCAGTGAGCCGATCCCGAAGAACGAACCGTGGCACAACGCCGCGACGATCCGCCCGAGCAGCATCACTCCGTAGCTCGGCGCGATCGCGGACAGCAGGTTGCCGATGACGAACAGGACCAGCAGGCCGACGAGGACCTGTTTGCGGGGCAGCCGTGCCGTCGCCGCGGTCAGGACGATCGCGCCGACCGCGACGCTCAACGCGTACCCGGAGATCAGCCGGCCCGCGACCGCCTCGGAGACCGCGAAACCCGCCGCCACCTGCGGCAGCAGTCCCGCGATCAGGAACTCGGTCAGCCCGATGCCGAACCCGCCGAGGGCCAGCGCGACAAGTCCCGTCGGCACCCGCCCTTGTCCGGTCGCCCGCCTACGCACGACAATCCCGAAGATCCGCATCCATGGACCGACCCTCGCGCCCCGCCCCCGGGCCGGTCCATGGACAAAGAACCGACGACACTTGGACGAAAGCGGGGCCGATGTTCACGGTCGAGGAACGGGACCGCCTCAGAGAGCGGCTGCTGGCCCGCGCCGAGGCCGATGAGACCGTCGTGGGCGCCGCCTTCACCGGCTCGTACGCCGACGGAGAGGGCGACCGCTGGTCGGACACCGACCTGGTCCTGGCCGTCCGCGGCGACCTCACGCCGACCCTGGACCGGTGGACCGGCTGGCTCTACGACGACCTCGGCGCGCGGCACCACTGGGACCTGTCCGTCGGGGCCGGCGTCATCCGCGTGTTCCTCTTGCCCGGCTGGCTGGAGATCGACCTGACGTTCGCGACGGAGGCCGAGTTCGGCCCGCGCGGCCCGCAGTGGAGGACGGTCTTCGGCCGGCCCCGCCCCCTGGCACCCTTCGCTCCCCCGGACGCCGACACCCTGGCGGGCCTTCTCTGGCATCACGCCCTCCACGCGCGCGCGTGCATCGAGCGCGCCCGCTGGTGGCAGGCCGAGCACTGGATCAGCGCCCTGCGCGACCATGTGATCACCCTGGCCTGTCTGCGCCTGGACCTCCCGGCGGCCCACGCGAAGGGCGCCCATCTGCTGCCCGATGCCCTCTCGGCCCACCTGGAGACGACACTCGTGCGCTCGCTCGCCGCCGAGGAACTCCACCGCGCCCTGACCGCCGCGATCACGGTCGCCACGGCCGAACTCGAACTCTCCCGCCCCGAACTCGCCACCCGTCTGGCCCCCATGCTCGCCGAACTGACGAACACGCCGACCGGTCAATGCCGTTGAGATGCGTCCCCAAAGTGGGCAAGGCTCCGGGGTCATGGAGTTCTTCTGCTATCACCGTGACCGGCCCGGCTCCCTGGCGCTGCGGGAGGAGTTGAGGGAGGCGCACTGGTCCTACATGGACCGGTACGCGGACGAACTGATCGCCCGCGGCCCGACCTTCGCCGACAACGGCGAGACGCTCACCGGAAGCGTGCACATCGTCGACCTTCCCGACCCCGCCGCCGCCCGCGCGTTCGCCTTCGACGAGCCCAACTACCAGGCGGGCGCGTACCGGGACGTGCTGCTGCGCCGCTGGCGCAACCTGCTCGGTCGCACCATGTGGGACTTCCCCGGCGGCCGCACCGGTGGCAACCGGTACCTGGTGCTCGGTCTCGGCACGGGAGAGGCCGCCGACCTCGTCGTACCACCCGACGAGGACGACCTGATCGCGTACGGCCCGCTGCTCTCCGACGACGGCACCGCCTGGCTGGGCACGGCGGCCCTGGTCCGCGCCCCGGACCCGGACCGGGCGCGGTCAGTGCTGACCCGGGACCGGTACGCGGCCGTGGAGGTCCACGAGTGGGAGTTCGGCGGCCGCCGGTGAGAAACCGTTCGGGCGGCCCAGGAACTCGGCAGAACGTATGAACCACAGGAAGAGACTCGCAACCCAAAATCGAACAGGCGTAGCATTGTGGCGTGGCTACGACCTATGACTTTCCGAGTGACCTCCTCGCCGGTCAGGAGGAGCTGCATCAGGTCCGGGCCGAGCTGTCGGCCCTGCTCAAGCGGCTCCCCTGGTCGGTCGCGCCGCTGGACGGCTTCAGTGACGCCCACGGCTGGCGCAAGGTGGAGCGCCCCGCCTCCCCCGGCTGGACCCCCGACGAACAGGCCGAGGTGGAGAAGCTCCGGCAGCGCGAACACGAACTCGCGGTCTTCGTCACCACCCACCGCTTCTGGACGGACGTGGCCGTACCGGAACGCGTGGACGCCCGCTCCCGGCTGAAGCACACGCGAGAGACCTCGGAGCGGGAACCCGGGTGAACGACAGAGGACCCCGGCCGCGATAGGCCGGGGTCCTCTTCGGTGTGGGCGCGGACGGTTTCGAACCGCCGACATCCTGCTTGTAAGGCAGGCGCTCTACCCCTGAGCTACGCACCCGAGACGAGTCGACAGCCTACCTTGCCCGGGGCCATGCGCTGCAAACCCTTACTCAGGGGCCGAGGAAGTCAGGGTTGATACGGGGGAAAACCCCACCCCGGATCCGGGAGCGACCCGGATCCCCCGCAACAGCCCCGTTCCCTAGGGTCGAAGCAGGCTCGCGGAGTGCCCGCGACCGCCCCGCCCAGGGGTAGATCAGGGGGAGATCGTCATGGTCCGTTCCGTTCCCGCACGTGCCGCCGCGGCGGCCGGGGTCGTCGCGCTCGTCGTCGCGGGGGCCACCGCCTGCGGTGCCTCCGCCGGGGACGACAAGACCCCCGACCAGCGGTCCTTCGCCCTTCAGGGCCGCACCCTCACCGTCGACTCCGACGATTCGGCGCTGGAGATCGTCGCCGCCGATTCGAACAAGTCGGGCACGGTCGAGGTCACCCGCTGGTTCCAGGGCAGCGTCGCCTTCGGCAAGGACCCCAAGGTGACCTGGTCGATGAAGGACGACCGGCTGGTTCTGCGGGTGAAGTGCAGTGGTGTCGTGGCGGACTGCGCGGCCAAGCACCGCATAGAGGTGCCGCGGGACATCGCCGTGAAGGTCGAGGACGGCGACGGCAGCGTGCGGGCCCGGGGCTTCACCCAGCCGCTGAGCATCACCACCGGCGACGGTTCCGTGCGGGTCTCCGACTCCAGCGGGCCGCTGGAGCTGCACACCGGCGACGGGTCCATGCGTGCGGACGTCACCTCACGCCAGGTCACCGCCCGCACCGGGGACGGCTCGGTCCACCTCGAACTCGGCGCCGTACCCGACCGGGTGGAGACCCGCAGCGGCGACGGCTCGGTGACCGTCGAGGTGCCAAAGGCCACCTATCGCGTGGACACCAAGTCGGGCGACGGCGGGATCGATGTGTCCGTGCCCCGGTCCGACTCCAGCGACCACGTCGTGTCCGCCCAGAGCGGAGACGGGAAGATCACGGTCCGAACCGCGAACTGACCGGCCCGTGTGTTCGTCCCTTACCGGTGGGAGAATGACACCGGGCACCGCCAGGACGGAACACAGCACGGGAGAGGGATGTGACGGCGACACCATCGCAGCCGTACTCGTCGTCGTCGGTGCCACGCGCACACCGTCAGACGCTCAAAGACACCCTCTCGCTCATCGGGCTGCCACTGCTCGTCGCCCTCGCGCTGCCTGCCACGTTCGCCGGCGGCGGCACCCGGCGCTGGTTCGGCGGGCGCGCGGAGAGCCAGCGGGCCGAGGCGCAGGCCGCGAAGGACGCCGCCGCGGCCGCGTTCTACGAGCTGGACACCGCCCAGCGCGATCTGCGGATCTCGATAGAGACCATCACGGCCGTCGACGACTCCCCCGCCGCCCGGCGGGCGGTCGCCGACTTCCAGGCGATCAGCGGACGGATCGACACGGCCAGCCAGCGCTACATCGAGGCCGTCGACGCCCACGACCTGGACCGGGACGACCTGGAGGCCTCGGTCGCCGCACACGCGCGTACCGAGCTCACCCGGGCCAAGGACGACCTGGGCAACGTCAAGAAGGAGCTGGACCGTTTCGACGACAGCCTCGGTCCGCTGCTCGGCAAGGCCGAGACCCAGCTCGCCCGGCTCGCCCCGGCCGTGGAGCGGGCCCGGCAGGGTCTGCTGGCCGCCTCCAACGCCCTGGACGCCGTGCGGGAGTCTGGGCTGAAGGCGGACGACCTCGCCGCCCGGCTCGCCACCCTCGGCCCCGAGCTGACCAAGCTGAACCAGGGCGCCGGGCAGCACGGCGTGCCGCAGACCCTGGAGCGCGCCGAGCGGGTCGCGCGGGAGGCCGAGTCGATTCGTGTGGAGGCCGAGCGGCTGCCGGAGCGGGCCGCGGAGATCGACCACCGGCTCGTCTCCCTGCGCACCCGCGCCGAGGCCCTCACCACCCGCGCGGGCCAGGTCGACCCGGTCCTCAGCGAACTGCGCCGACGCTTCACGGCCGCCTGTTGGCAGGACCTCCAGCACGTCCCGGACCAGGCCGCGGAGAACGTAGCCCAGGCCGAGCGGAAGCTCCGCGAGGCGAGGGCCGCGCGCGACGAACAGCGCTGGCCGGACGCGACCTCCCTGCTCTCCACGGTCCGCGCGCTGCTCAACACCACCGACGAGTCCGTCTCCGCCGCCGGCGACCGGCTGCGCCGGCTGAACGCCGTGCAGAAGGACCCCCAGCAGGAGATCGACCGCACCCGCTTCGCCATCCGGGACGCCCAGCGCCTCGCCATGAGCGGCCGCGCCACTCCCGACCCGCGTCATGCCCGCCCGCTGGACGACTCGGTGGCCCGACTGGACCGGGCGATCGGCACGCTGGAGGGCCGCCACCCCGACTACTGGCACTTCCTGACCGAGACGGAAGCGGTACGGCAGACGGTGGCCGGGGTGGTCTCCCGGATCCGCGAGGAGCGCGGCGGCGCGCACGGTTAACCTGTGTCCATGCCTCGCTACGAGTACCGCTGCCGGACCTGCGGCGACACCTTCGAACTGAGCCGCCCGATGGCCCAGTCCTCCGACCCCGCCGACTGCCCCGCCGGCCACGACGATACGGTGAAGCTGCTGTCGACGGTGGCGGTGGGCGGCACGTCGAGCGCCGCCTCCGCTCCCGCCCCCTCGCCCAGGGCGGGCGGCGGTTGCTGCGGCGGAGGCTGCTGCGGCTGACCGCCGTCCAAGCGCGGCCGCCCCTCGTCAAGGTCTCGGACATCGAGAAGACGGAAGCCGGGTTCCTGCGGCACGGCACCGAGGCGGTGTTCTCCGGCCGGATGATCCCGTGGCTCCGCAGTCTCGTCTCGGTCCCGGCGGGCGTCGAACGCATGCCGCTGTCCGTCTTTCTCACGCTCACCGCCCTGGGCAGCGCGCTGTAGAACACCGCGTTCGTGTTCGCGGGCCACGCCCTGGGCTCAAATGGACCCATGTAACCGACGTCGTGTCCGCGTACTCGAAGGTGGTTCTCGCGGCGGTGGCGCTGACGGTGGCGGTCTTCATCACGCTACGGCTGCTGCGGCGCCCGGGACCGGGTCGCCGCAGGGCGGGCACGGACGCGGACACGGGGCGTGAACGCGCGTCGGTGGAGCCGGTGTCGTAAGCCGACAGGCTCCCGCCGACACCGTCAGCGCCCCGGGCCACTCATCGTGCCGCCCCGGCTCCTCAGACCGCTCCGTGCCGCGTCCCCCGCAGGAACTCGCGCAGAATCCGCTCCCCCGCCAGCACGCCCCTCTCGGGCAGTGCGCTGATCGCCGGCGCCGTCCAGCCCACGTCCGCCAGTTCCCCGTGGCCCGGCCGCCAGCCCCGGTCCGCGGCGAGCAGCAGGTCGGCGTCGAGCAGGGAGTCGCCCGCGGCCAGTGTCAGGGAGGCCCCGGCCCGGCGGGCCACCTCGCGCACGGCCGCGCTCTTGGTGAGCGGCTTCGGGACGGCGTAGATCTTGCGGCCCTGGAGGGAGACCGTCCAGCCGCGGTTCTCGGCCCACACCGCGAGTTCCTTCACCCAGTCCTCGGGCAGCAGTTCGCGCTCGACGACGAGGTAGACGAAGAGGTCCTCGGCGATCCGGTGCTTGCGCACCCACAAGGGATCTGCCGTCTCCTGGAGGTGGGCGCGCACCTCCTCCAGGGGCGCGCACTCGTCAGCCAGGCGGGCCGTCACGCGCGCGTGCCAGTCGAGGTCGGTGACGCCGTCGACCAGCAGATGGCCGCCGTTCGCGCAGATCGCGTAAGTCGGCGGGGGGCCGGGCAGGTTGATGCGCTGGTACTGCTTGCGGGTGCGGGTCGTGGTCGGCACGAAGACCGCCGCGTCCCCGAGTTCGCAGAGCAGCCCGGCCGCGGTCTCCGTCATGTACGACAGCGGCCTGCTCTCGTGCACCTCGACGCAGAGCAGCCGGGGTGCCCGCGCGTCCGGCATGGTCAGCGCGAGGGCGGCGGCGGAGTAGATGAGCGTACGGTCGAGGTCGCTCGCGACGAGCACGGGAGCCGGCATCAGACACCCACCGCCTTGCCGTCGGCGCCCGTCGCGCCCCGCGTGTACCTGGGGTGGATCAACCCCACGCAGGTGTAAGGGAGTTCGGCGACCTCTTCCACCGGGACACCTCTCTGCTCGGCCAACAGGCGTACGTGGTCCAGGTCGGCGCCGGCGCCGGCCCGCGCCAGGATCTTCCAGGGCACCCGGCGCAGCAGCACCCGGGTGGTCTCACCGACACCCGGCTTGACGAGGTTGACGTCGTGGATGCCGTACTCCTCACTGATGCGTTCGACGGCCGCCCAGCCCTCCCAGGTGGGCTCGCGGTCGCCGGACAACAGGTCCTTCGCCGTCGCGTCCACGGCTTCCACGACGTCCGGGAAGCGGGCGGCCACGGCGTCCAGGAACTCCACCGACACATCCGCGCCGGCGAGTTCACGGTAGAACTTCGCGCCGTGGAAGTCGTCCGGGCCGACCAGGTCCGCGCGCAGGACCGTACGCGAAATCAGGCCGGACACCGTGGAGTTGAGGCACGCGGAGGGGATGAGGAAGTCCTCGCGGGTGCCGTACGTCCGCACGCACGAGCCCGGGTCGGCGAGTACGGCGATCTCCGGGTCGAAGCCGACGGGACCGCCCTCGGCCTCGAACTCCTCGATGGCGGCGGTCAGTTCGCGGGTGATCGCGCCCTTGCCGGTCCAGCCGTCGACGAAGACGACGTCGGCGGGGTCGTGGTGTTCGGCCAGCCAGCGCAGGGCGTTGGCGTCGATGCCGCGGCCGCGGACGATCGAGACCGCGTAGTGGGGCAGGTCGAGGCCGTGGCGGAACTGGGCCCAGCGGCGCATCAGGACGCCGACGGGGGTGCCGGCACGGGCCAGGGAGACCAGGACGGGGCGGGGCGAGCGCTCCTGGAGCACGATCTCCGTCACGGCGCCGACGGCCTGAGCGAGCCTCGCGGAGGACTCCTGGAGGGCCGTCCGGAACAGCTCCTGGTACTGGTCGCTCGGCTGGTACTCCACCGGCAGCGACTCCGCGTAGTGCGCGCCGCCGCTCTGGATGGCCTCCTCGCGCTCCTCGGTCGGCGCCTCCAGGGTGACGTCCGAGAGGTCCTGGAGCAGCCAGCCGACGTCCTCCGGAGCGTAGGAGGAGAAGGCGGGGCCGCGGAGGGGGGCGGGGAGCATGGGGGGCCTTTCGGGGGTGTAGCTGGGGACCACCGCGAGGACTGTCTGCCGGGTGTGCTGGGCCAGCTGGGCCAGGAGGCCGTCCGGTGCGTGGAGTCGTGGGGTGTCGGCGGTGGAGTCGACGACCGCGATCACCGCGTCGAAACCGGCTCCGGCGACGTTGTAGGCGTAGCGGTCGCCGGGGCCGTCGGCGGGGGTGTCGTGGGCGGGGAAGGTGAGGCGGGTGCGGATGGCGTAACCGGGGTCGTCGACGGCGAGGACGGGGCTGCGGGTGGTGGTGGAGTAGGTCACCTGGACGCCCTGCGCGACCTGTTCGAGTTCTCGGGCGAGTCTCAGGGGGGCGTACATCAGCTCTTCGAAGCCGAGGACGTGGACGCGGTGCGCGTCTTCCGGGAGCGCCTCTGCCAGACGGGCGGCCATCGCGGGAAGGGCGGATTCGAGGCGTATTCGGTGCGCCGGGGTGAAGCCGTGGCGGCCGCCGTCCGGGAGGTCTCGGGGCCACGACAGGTCCATGCGGCTGATTGCCGGGTGCGGGTGTGTGGGGCCTGGTCGCGCCCACGCGGCGGTAGCCGCAGATTCAATACAGCCCCGCCCCCCTGACGAACCTTCGTACAGGGCGACCAGATCTTGCCCCTTCTCCAGTACCCTTTCAGGCAGGCGCACGGTGCCCGAGGCCGCCGCCACCAGGTCCACTCTCGCGCCGATCTCCCCCGCGAACTCCTCCAGTCGCCCCGCGTCCGTCTCCGACCGCATGTCGACCAGGGCGACCACCACGTACCGGTCCCGTGGATACCGGTCGTGCAGATCCCTGATCGTGTTCAGGACCGTGTTGCCCGTCGAGAACTCGTCGTCGACCAGGACCAGGGGGCCGTCGCCGGCCAGCAGGGCCGGGTCCTCCGGCAGCAGGAGATGACTGGTGGCGTGGGAGTGGGACTCCTCGAAGCCGCCCGCGGGGGGCACGCCGGGGACCGGGCGGCGGGTGGAGTGGAGGTAGGGAGCCAGGGCGATGCCGTCGGCGACCGAGTGGCCGAGGCCGGTCGCGGTCTCGGCGTAGCCCAGGACCACCGCCCGGGCCGCGTCCTCGTCGCCCAGCAGGTCGCGGACTCTGCGGCCCAGTGCGAAGCCCTGGCCGTAGACCACCGACGGCGACTGCGGTACGTGCTTGCCGAGCACGTTGGAGACCAGCAGGTGGGCCCGCTTGGGGTTACGGCGCAGCGCGAGTCCCAGCAGATCGGTCAGCCCGGCGTCGCCCACGAGTTCGACGCCGAGCCGCTCGGCGACCCACGTCCCCGACCAGACCTCGCCCGGGCTCCCGTCGTTCACTGCCTTGTTCATGCGTCCCTTGGTGTCCACTAATGATCAGCCGGGTATTCCGGCGGCCAGCAGCTCCACGAAGCCGATGTCCTCGTTGGCCACACCGAAGACCTCGGCGCGCAGCAGGGTGCGCTCGGCCCAGGCACGGTGCGGCTTCACTTCGTTCATTTTGTTCGTGTACTGCGACCTCAGTACACCCCCGCCGCCGCGCTCGGGCCGCAGGATGTCCTGCGCGTCGCTGAACTCCTCGTGGCTGACCACGGACAGCGCGTGCACGGGCAGGACGTGGGAGGGGTGGATGCAGGTCTTGCCGAGCAGACCGTTGGCCTGGTCGAGGGTGATCTCACGCAGCAGGCCGTCCATGGCGTGCTCGATGAGTGCCTCGCGCAGTTCCTCGGCCTGGCCCTCCAGGAAGGGGCTGCGGCGCAGCTGGGGCTTGAACATGCGCTCCTGGACCCGGAAGTACTCCCAGACCGGCCCGGTCACCGTGAAGCCGGTGCCGTCGGCGCGGCCCAGCATGTTCACCACGTCGGCGATCACGGAGGCGACGATCTGGACGTCCCAGGCGGTCATGTCGGGGGCGCGGCGCAGGCCGTAGGAGGAGCAGAAGTCGGTGACGCCGAGGCGGAGCGCGAGGACCCGCTCGCGGTACTTGTCGACCGCGCGCGCGATGCCCTCCAGGGTTTCTACGCGCGTCTCCCGGTACAGCAGGTCCGGGGACTCCAGGACGGGCATGGCGAACAGCCGGTGTCCGCTCGCGGCCTCGGCGGCGGAGAGCGCCTCCAGGAAGGGGATGCCGCGCTCCTCGGTGAACTTCGGGAGCACGAACCCGGACAGCAGGCTCACGGCGGGGCCGAGCCGTCGTACGAGATCGGGGATCTGTCCGGGGTGACGGACCCGGATGAAGAGCAGCGGAAGGTCCACCGCCCGCTCCGCGAGGTCCGTGAACTGCCGGACGAGGTTCTCCTCGCCCTCGGCCACGTCGTCGTCACCGATCGAGTCTTCAAGGCACAGCACCATCGAGACCACGCCGCGTCCGGTCTGCTTGACGATGTCGTCGGCAAGCCGCGGCCGCGTGGCCGGACTGTAGAGCGTGGCGCCCAGAGCCGCGGAGAGCAGCCGGGTCGGGGAGTCCGCGGTGAACTCGCACGGCTCCTGGTAGAAGAGGCGCTGACGCACCTCAGGGGCAATGTGCCCGAAATGACGCATATGACTCCCCCGCGACAGCTGCGCCGTCTGTGAACCGTTCACAGGTGGCCGGTAATAGTACGTAGGGATCCATGTCAGAGGTTCCCGCTGGGCATGAATTTCAGGTAACGCAGACAAACACGGCCATGTCGACTCCGCTGCGCCATGAACCGGCTTCTCTCACCCCCGCGTTGTCGTGACCAGGACCGAGAGGGCAGGATGACCGCATGACGCACGCCATGCTGAAGGGGTCGAACGTCCCGCTTGATGCCACTACGGTACGCGCCGTGCTGCGCTGGGCGCCCGGGCAGGGGGTCCCGCCCGTCGACGCCTCGGCACTGCTCCTCGGCCCCGACGGCCGTGTGCGGTCCGACGAGGACTTCGTCTTCTACAACCAGCCCCGACACCCCTCCGGGAAGGTCTGGCTCCTCGGCAAGAAACGCGTCGCGGAAGGCCCCACCGACACGATCCAGACAGACCTGACCGGTGTCGAGCCCGGCGTCAGTCAGATTCTCCTGGTCGCTTCGGCCGAGGGTGCCACCTTCGACCGCGTACAGGGCCTGCGCATCCTGCTGTACGACGCCACGGTCGCCGACAGCGAGCCGCTGGCCTACTTCGACATCAAGCCGGAGACCGGCGAGGAGACGGCCCTGATCTGCGGCGAGCTGTACCGCCGCGGCGAGGGCTGGAAGTTCCGCGCCCTGGGCGAGGGCTATGTGAACGGCCTCCAGGGCCTGGCCACGGACTTCGGTATCACGGTGGACGAGTCGGAGCCCGCGGCACAGCCCCTCCCGCCCGAACAGCCGGCCCAGTCGGCCACCTCGGTCCCCACCCAGCCGGCATACGGCTACCCCCAGCCGTCAACCCCGGCAACGGCGCCCGTGGCATCGGGCTACGGCTACCCGCCTCCGGTGAGCCCGGTCCCGGCCGCGGCGGGGGAATTCCGCATGCCTCCGCAAGGGCCACAATTCATCGGTCGGTAGAGAGATCTACTCAGGGGCGCGAGGCTGTGTCGATGTCCGGCTCCGCCGCGTGGGCGCGACCAGCCACACACAACCGGCAGACAAGAACTCACCTGTCCGCCTTGGCCTTGTAACCCCGCCCCCACTGCAACCCCCACCCGTACAACCGGTCCAGCTCCCCCTGGAACCCGTACACGAACTGCACCTCACGCCGCACGACAAGCTCACCCTTGACGTTCTCGATCATCACCACCGCACACGACCGGGCCTGCGGATGCCGCTCGTCGAGACCTATCTCGATCCGCGGCCCGTTGCTCGGATACAGCGTCACGATCGCGTGCGTACGGTCGAACGCCGGTGTCTGGTCGTAGATGTACACGAAGACCAGCAGCCGCTTGATCTCGTCCCGGTGATCGAGGTTGACGTACATCGTCTCGCCGGACGCCGACCCGAACCGGTCGTCCCCGCTGAGCTTCACGTACGGCGGCGCGTTGACGTCCCCCAGCAGCCCACCGAGCGGCTGGACGACCCCCTTCGTCCCGTCGGCCAGTTCGTACAGGCACCCCAGGTCGAGGTCGACGTTGACCATGCTCTGACTGTGCCCGAGGACCTCCGGCGGCTTGAGCGCCTTGAAGGGGTGCCGCAGCAGCGACTCGCGCTGTGAGCCCCCGATGTCGGACGTCCGCATCCGCCAGGTCAGGTTGACGCGCAGGTTCCCGGTCGCCGCGCCCTGTTTGGTGAGGGAGACCCGGTTGTGCCGCTTGGTCAGTTCGATCGCGTTGCTGGCCGCGCTGCCCGAGTCGAAGTCGACCTCGCGGCCGCCCCTGAGCCCGTCGAAGAAGCCCATTCCCGCCCCCCACGTTCGCGTTGGAAAACCGGCGTCACCTGGCGTCGCCTGGCGTCACTTGGAAAACCGGCGGGGCGGCCGGAGGCCGGCCGCCCCGCTCAGAGCGTTCCTCACCAGGAAGGGTGTCACACCCCGGACGAGACCTCAGTCTTCTCGTCCGAGCCCTCTGCTTTTCCCTCCGCGGCCGCGAGTGCGTTGTTGCGGCGCACCGAGGACCAGAAGGACCAGCCGATCAGGATCACACCGACGAGACCGGTGATGATCTCGTTGATCTGGTACTGGATGGTGAC
>NZ_JBJDQL010000045.1:0-79474 GCF_044903305.1 Streptomyces sp. NPDC019531
GCCCCTGTGTTGAGTGGTGCCGGGGCCGGGCGGGCCCCGGAGTCGTCGGGTCCGTCGTCGCGGGCAGGGCAGCGCTCGCTGGGCCCCGCCGTGGCGTCGGCCGGTCTCGGCGACGCGTCCCGCGCCCCGGCCGCCTCAGAACGCCGCCACGCTCGTCCCACCCGGGATCTCCGCCAGCCGCACGGCCCTGTGCTCACGCCGGGACACCTCGCACGCCTCGGCGATCCGCAGCGCCTGCAAGGCCTCGCGCCCGTCGCAGGGGTTGGCTCTCTCGCCGCGGACCACCTCGATGAACGCGGCCAGCTCGGCCTCGTAGGCCGGTCCGAACCGCTCCAGGAATCCCGTCCACGGCTTGTCCGCCGCGGGTGGCCCGGTGGGCTCCGTGGACGCGATCGGCGTACGGTCGTCCAGGCCCACCACCACCTGGTCCAGCTCGCCGGCGAGCTCCATGCGCACGTCGTACCCGGCCCCGTTCAGCCGCGTGGCCGTGGCCGTCGCGAGAGTCCCGTCGTCGAGCGTGAGCAGGGCGGCAGCCGTGTCGACGTCGCCCGCGGCCCGGAACATCGGTGGACCGGCGTCGGACCCGGCCGCGTACACGTCGACGATCTCGTGCCCGGTCACCCAGCGCAGGATGTCGAAGTCGTGGATCAGGGTGTCCCGGTACAGCCCGCCGGACAGCGGCAGCCACTCGACCGGCGGCGGCGCCTGGTCGGAGGTCAGGGCACGCACGGTGTGCAGCCGTCCGAGCCGCCCCGAGCGCACCGCCTCCCGCGCCCCCGCGTAGCCGCTGTCGAAGCGGCGCTGGAAGCCCATCTGGAGAATCGTCCCCGCGGCCTCCACCTCGGCGATGGCGTGCAGTGTGCCGGGCAGGTCGAGTGCGATGGGTTTCTCGCAGAACACCGGCAGTCCCGAGCGTGCCGCGCGGCCGATCAGCTCGGCATGGGCCGAGGTCGCCGTAGTGATCACCACGGCGTCCACGCCCCACTTGAAGATCTCGTCGACGCCGGGGGCCGCTGTCTCCCCCAGGCGGTTCGCGAGCTCCTGGGCCCGCGAGCCGTCCGCGTCCGTGAGTATTAAGGAACCG
Organism: Streptomyces sp. NPDC019531; assembly: GCF_044903305.1. Taxonomy (NCBI): domain Bacteria; kingdom Bacillati; phylum Actinomycetota; class Actinomycetes; order Kitasatosporales; family Streptomycetaceae; genus Streptomyces; species Streptomyces sp. NPDC019531. The sequence goes on from NZ_JBJDQL010000045.1 coordinate 1,085, forward strand.
ACCTCCCGATGGCGGCTGAGCGTGTTCGCATGAATGGTGCCGATGCGGCCCGTCCCTATGACCCCGATGCGCATGTGAACAAAATGTGGTCGCGAGCCCCGCCCTGTCAATCCGTATGTCCGGACAACCGAACTACACAACTTCCCGTCAACAACGCACGGAGCTACGCTCGCTCCCGTGCCGAAACCAGAAGTAGACCCGACCGTGACACTTGAGCTCAGCGTGGACCGCAGCAGCCCCGTGCCGCTGTACTTCCAACTGTCCCAGCAGCTGGAGGCCGCGATCGAGCACGGGACGCTCACCCCCGGCAGCCTGCTGGGCAATGAGATCGAGCTCGCCGCCCGGCTCGGGCTGTCCCGGCCCACCGTCCGCCAGGCCATCCAGTCCCTGGTCGACAAGGGCCTGCTCGTGCGCCGCCGCGGAGTCGGCACCCAGGTCGTGCACAGCCAGGTCAAGCGCCCGCTGGAGCTCAGCAGCCTCTACGACGACCTGGAAGCGGCCGGTCAGCGCCCCGCGACGAAGGTCCTGGTCAACACGGTCGTCGAGGCCACCGCCGAGATCGCCGCGGCGCTCGGTCTCGCCGAGGGCAGCGAGGTGCACCGGGTGGAGCGGCTGCGCCTCGCGCACGGCGAGCCGATGGCGCACCTGTGCAACTTCATCCCACCGGCGCTGCTCGACCTGGACACCGCCCAACTGGAGACCACCGGCCTGTACCGCATGATGCGCGCGGCCGGCATCACCCTGCACAGCGCCCGCCAGACGATCGGCGCGAGAGCGGCGACGAAGGAGGAGGCGGACCGCCTGGCGGAACAGGAGGGTTCGCCGTTGCTGACGATGCAGCGAGTGACCTTCGACGACACAGGCAGAGCAGTCGAATACGGCACCCATACCTACCGCCCCACTCGCTACTCATTCGAATTCCAGCTACTGGTGCGCCCCTGAAGGGGCGCGGGGCTCAATCGATTTGCGGCTCCGCCGCGTGGGCGCGACCAGCCACATGGCACCCGCACCCGGCAAAGAACGCGCACCCCCTTTGCTCCCCCGCACAGCACCCATACACAGGGTGAGGCAGAATCAGGGCCGATGAGCACCTACGGCAACTTCAGCGCCCCCATAGGCTCCCGCCGCGCCCCGGCCCTGCGAACCGTCGGCACAAGGGAACGCCGCTCACACCTGACGGCACCCCGCGTGCCCACGGTGGGCATCGACATCGGCGGCACCAAGGTCATGGCGGGTGTCGTCGACGCCGACGGCAACATCCTGGAGAAGGTCCGCACGGAGACCCCGGACAAGTCCAAGAGCCCCAAGGTCGTCGAGGACACCATCGTCGAACTCGTCCTGGACCTCTCCGACCGCCACGACGTGCACGCCGTCGGGATCGGTGCGGCCGGCTGGATCGACGCCGACCGCAACCGGGTCCTGTTCGCCCCCCACCTGTCCTGGCGCAACGAGCCCCTCCGGGACCGTATCGCGGGCCGCCTCGCGGTCCCCGTCCTGGTGGACAACGACGCGAACACCGCCGCCTGGGCCGAGTGGCGCTTCGGCGCGGGCCGCGGCGAGGACCACCTCGTCATGATCACGCTCGGCACCGGCATCGGCGGCGCGATCCTGGAGGACGGCCAGGTCAAGCGCGGCAAGTACGGCGTCGCCGGCGAGTTCGGCCATATGCAGGTCGTCCCCGGCGGGCACCGCTGCCCGTGCGGCAACCGCGGCTGCTGGGAGCAGTACAGCTCCGGCAACGCGCTGGTCAGGGAGGCCAGGGAGCTGGCCGCCGCCGACTCCCCGGTGGCGTACGGGATCATCGAGCACGTCAAGGGCAACATCGCCGACATCACCGGCCCGATCATCACCGAGCTGGCCCGTGAGGGCGACGCGATGTGCATCGAGCTGCTCCAGGACATCGGCCAGTGGCTCGGCGTCGGCATCGCCAACCTCGCGGCCGCCCTCGACCCGTCCTGCTTCGTCATCGGCGGCGGTGTCAGCGCGGCCGACGACCTGCTGATCGGCCCCGCGCGGGACGCCTTCAAACGCCAGCTCACCGGCCGCGGCTACCGCCCCGAGGCCCGTATCGCCCGCGCCCAGCTGGGCCCCGACGCCGGCATGGTGGGCGCCGCCGACCTCGCCCGGCTGGTCGCCCGCCGCTTCCGGCGTGCCAACCGGCGTCGGGTGGAGCGACACGAGCGCTACGAACGGTACGTGGAGGCCCGCCGTACGTCCCGGGACACCGCATGAACGCATCCCTGCCGCGCCAGGCCTCGGCGCCCGCCGACGAGCCCGAGCGGCCCACCGAGGACCGCCGCCACAGGAACCGCCGCCGGGCGATCACGCTGCTCATCATCGGCCTGCTCATCGGCGTCCCGGCCGGCTATCTGGTGATCTCCGCCAACCAGAGCCGCGACAGCGGCAAGGACAAGGAGGCGAAGTACTCGGCGACGGGCCTCACGCCCGGCTGGCCCTCCAAGGTCCAGCGCCGCCTCTACCAGGTGCCCGTCCCACACCCCGCGGACCTGGTCGCCTCCTACGAGACCAACAACTGGAAGACCAGCCGCCTCTACGTCCAGTTCCGGACGACCGACGCGGGCCTGGCCGCCTTCCTCACCGGCATGGGCGTCAGCCGGGCCCAGCTGGAGAAGGGCGAGACCTCCATCAGTGAACGCGACCAGAAGGTCAGCGGCTGGAAGTTCGACGGTCCGCGCTCCTGGTGGGGCCTGACCCACTCACAGAAGGACCCGGCGCCCACTCAGGACATCATGGTCAACCTGACCGTGCCGAACGCCCCGAAGGTGTACGTCGTCTCGCGCACCGTTCCCTGATTCGGCCGCTCCGGCGAGCGGGCCCTGGGCCGGTCGCCGGAGCCGATTGTCAGACCCCGCCCGTAGAGTCGAAGACGACTGATCCGACACATGGGCGGGAGGTGACAGGACGTATGAGCGACAGGGCCATGGTGGCCGAGCGCGGGCGCGAACAGCAGGGGGCGACCGTCCCCGCCCGCCTCGCCGCGGTCTTCCTGCCCGAGCCCCTGCCGCGCGAGGGCCGGATCGCCTTCTGGGACCCCGAGGGCGCCCCCCTGCCCACCGCGGACTCCGAGTCCGGTGCAGCGCTGCCGGACCGCACCGAGCTCACTGTCGTACGACCGCATGGAGCCAGTGTCCGACGCCGGACCGCCCCCGCCCTCACGCTTCCGCTCGGCGAGGCCCTGCCTCTGCTGGTCCGGGCCCGGCGCGACCCCGCCGCCCATCCCGCCGCCGCCTGCTGGGGCGCGGCCGCCCTGCACGCGCTGCGGCTCACGGCCCGCGGCCGCCTGCTGCCCGGTCTCACCCCGAGCGGCCATGACGCCTGGCGGGCCGGGCCCCTGGACCCGGACGACATCGCCCACCTGCGCGCGATCGCCGCCGCCCTGCCCCACGAGGGCCACGCCGTCCCACTGCCCGGCCCTGGCCCACTGCGGTTGCCCGAACCGGAAGCGCTGATGCGCTCCTTCCTGGACGCCGTGGCCGACACCCTGCCCCGCACCCCGGCCGCCCCGTTCGCCTCCGGCAAGCCCTTCGCGGCCCGTACGCCGCAGCGACTGCCGCATGCCCACGACTGGGCCGCGGAGGTCGCCGCCGGCATGGACGCGGGCGTGCGGATCTCGCTCCGCCTCGACCTGTCCGCGTACAACCTGTTCAACGCCGACGACGCCGGGGCGCGCAGCGCGGGCGCCGCGATCGTCCAGGTGCACAGCCTCGCCGACCCGACCCTGGTGACCGACGCGGCGGCGCTGTGGGCGGGGGACGCCGACGCCGTCTTCGGGCCACGCGCCCGGGTGGACGCGGCCCTCGCGGTGCGGCGCGCCGCCCGGGTCTGGTCACCCCTGGACCGGCTCTCCGAGCAGGACGTGCCCGACGTACTCGCCCTGTCCGACGAGGAGTTGGGCGACCTGCTCGGTGCGGTGGCGACCCGGCTCGCGGCGGCCGGAGTGGCCGTGCACTGGCCGCGCGACCTGGCCCAGGACCTTGCCGCGGCGGCGGTGGTCCGGCCCGCGCCGGGCTCGGCGACCGATGGCACCGGCTTCTTCGAGAGCGAGGAACTCCTCCAGTTCCGCTGGCAGTTGGCGCTCGGTGGCGACCCGCTGAGCGAGGCCGAGATGGACGCCCTGGCCGAGGCCCACCGTCCCGTCGTACGCCTCAGGGACCAGTGGGTGCTCGTCGACCCCGCCCTCGTCCGCAAGGCCCGCAAACGCGAGCTGGGCCTGCTGGACCCGGTCGACGCGCTGTCCGTGGCCTTGACCGGCAGCGCGGAGATCGACGGCGAGACGGTGGAGGCGGTACCGGTCGGGGCGCTCGCCGCCCTGCGCGACCGCCTGACGGCCGGCGTCCGCCCCGCCGAACCGCCGCCGGGCCTGCACGCCACCCTCCGCGACTACCAACTCCGCGGCCTGGCCTGGCTGGACCTCATGACCTCCCTCGGCCTCGGCGGCTGCCTCGCCGACGATATGGGTCTCGGCAAGACGATCACCGTGATCGCCCTGCACCTGCGCCGGGCCCGCCGGGAGCCGACCCTCGTCGTCTGCCCCGCCTCCCTCCTCGGCAACTGGCAGCGGGAGATCACCCGGTTCGCGCCCGGCGTCCCCGTCCGCCGCTTCCACGGCACCGACCGCAACCTGGACGACCTCGACGGCGGCTTCGTCCTCACCACGTACGGCACCATGCGCGCGGCGGCGTCGCGGCTGGCCGAACAGCGCTGGGGCATGGTCGTCGCGGACGAGGCCCAGCACGTCAAGAACCCGTACTCCGCGACCGCGAAGGCCCTGCGCACGATCCCGACGCCGGCCCGCGTGGCCCTGACCGGAACCCCGGTCGAGAACAACCTCTCGGAGCTGTGGGCCCTGCTCGACTGGACGACCCCCGGACTCCTCGGCCCGCTGAAGTCCTTCCGGGCCCGGCACGCGCGCGCGGTGGAGAACGGCGAGGACGAGGAGGCGGTGACCAGGCTGGCCCGTCTGGTCCGCCCGTTCCTGCTGCGGCGCAAGAAGTCCGACCCCGGGATCGTCCCCGAGCTGCCCCCCAAGACCGAGACGGACCACCCGGTGCCGCTCACGCGTGAACAGGCCTCGCTGTACGAGGCGGTGGTGCGTGAGTCGTTGCTGGCGATCGAGACGGCGGAGGGCATCGGGCGCCGGGGCCTGGTGCTGAAGTTGCTGGGGGCGCTGAAGCAGATCTGCGACCACCCCGCGCTCTATCTCAAGGAGGAGGTCCCGCCCACGGCCGGCGAACGCCTGGTGGCCCGTTCGGGCAAACTGGCCCTGCTGGACGAGCTGTTGGATACCCTCCTTGCGGAAGACGGTTCGGCCCTCGTCTTCACGCAGTACGTGGGCATGGCCCGCCTGATCACCGCCCACCTCGCCGCCCGCGCGGTCCCGGTGGACCTGCTGCACGGCGGTACGCCGGTGCCCGAGCGCGAGCGCATGGTGGACCGGTTCCAGAGCGGGGCGATCCCGGTCCTGGTCCTGTCGTTGAAGGCGGCCGGCACGGGCCTGAACCTCACCCGCGCGGGTCATGTGATCCACTTCGACCGCTGGTGGAACCCTGCCGTCGAGGAACAGGCCACCGACCGCGCCTACCGCATCGGCCAGACCCAACCGGTCCAGGTCCACCGCCTCATCACCGAGGGCACCGTGGAGGACCGCATCGCCGAGATGCTCGAATCGAAGCGCGCCCTCGCCGACGCGATCCTCGGCTCCGGCGAGTCCGCCCTCACGGAACTCACGGATCGCGAACTGACCGACCTGGTCTCCCTCCGGAGGCCGTCATGACCCCGGGCCCCGCCGACGAGGCCCGCCGGGCCCTGCGGGCGGCACGGGAGCGAGCGGAGCGGGAGGCGACTGGGGCTGCGGACCGGCCGACGGTCGCCGGGGCGGACGGCGGGGACGCACAGGAGGCGGGCGCCGCCGGGGTGCCGGGGAGCTCCGCGGCTGAGGGGACGAGGGGCTCTGCGGCGCCCGAGGCGGGCGGTCCCATGGCCGAGGGACTCGGGAGTCTTGCGGTGCCGGGGGCGGGTTCGGCGGCTGAAGGGTTTGAGGGTCCGGCTGTGGAGGGGGCGGGCGGTCCCGTGGCCGAGGGGCTCGGGTGTCTTGCGGTGCCGGGGGCGGCCGGTCCTGCGGCTGAGGACCTTGACGGTCCTGCTGTGGAGGGGGCGGGCAGTTCGGCGGCTGAGGGGTTTGGCAGTGCTGTCGTGGAGGAGTCGAGTGGCTTCGCAGCCGAGGGGCTCGGCAGTTTCGCGGCAAAGGAGGTGGAGAGCCCGGTGCCCAAAGGGCTTGGCCGTTTCGAGGCCGCGGAGGCGGACGGCCCGGTGGCCAAGAGCCTTGCCCGCTTCGCGGCGAAGCCGACGGCTGCCCCGGTCGCCAAGGGCGCGGACCACCCGGCGGTCGGGGGAGCGGACGGCTCGGCGGCCGAGGGTTCGACCCAACGGGGAACCGACGATGCCGACGTACCGGTAGTGCCTGGCGCCCAGGACTCGGACCGTACGGCGCCCGAGAACGCCGTGGCCACTCCTGCCCCTGCCTCCGGCCCCGCCCCGGACCCAACCCCACCTCGACCGGGCGACGCGGCGCGGGCGGCGCTGCGGGGTGCCGTCGCCGCCAGACGCTCCTCGCCAGCGGATGGTGCCGCGGACGATGCCGCCGTCCGCTCTGACGTGGGCGCCGCCGCCGACACCTCCGCTGCCGCCGCAGGCTCCACTGCTGGGGAGACGGACCGAGTTCCCGACGCGGCTCCGCCCGCTGAAGCGACCCCCGGCGATACTGCTCACCGTCCCGACACACGCCCCGCGGACGCCGCCCGCGAAGCGCTGCGGGCGGCACGCAAGAGGCGGGCGGACGCCGCTGCCGCCGAAGCGGAGGCCGCACGCGTGCGTCGGTCGCGTCGTTCCGCCCCGGCCGCGTCCCCGGACCGAAGCCGGACACCGCGTCCCGCCACCGGTGTACGGGCCCGCGATGTGCGGGAGTTGCTGGCCGACGCCTTCCGGATGCCTGCCGACCCGCCCCCGCCGAGGGAGGAGTCCGAGGACAACGCCGGTACGCGGCAGGAGAGTTCGCTGCCGGGGTCACCCGTCCCTGACGACAGTCCCGAGGGCACCCGCCCCGCCGACCGCACCATTCCCGGCAACCGCCCCGCCCCCGCCGCACCGGCCCCGGCCGACGAAACCCTCGCACCCACCGGCACCACCTCTCCGGTTCGGCCCGGCGGTGCCTCCGCACCCACCGGTGACGACTCTTCGGCCCAGACCGGCGAACCACTCGCACGCACCGGCACCGGCACCGGCTCCCCGACCCAGCCCACCGAACCCATCGAGCCCTCCGCACACCCCGACGCCGACAATCCCTGGCCCCCCGCCGCACATCCACCCACCCCGGCCCCTCCCCACCGCCCCCACTCCATGGCCGCCCCCAGCCGGGACAACGACCTGCGCCGCACGTTCCCCGCCTTCCAGCCCCGGCCCTCGGAGGACACCCGCTTCGCCGCCACCTGGTGGGGCAACGCCTGGGTCACGGCGCTGGAGGAGGGCGCGCTGGACGCCAAGCGGCTTGAGCGGGGCCGGGGTTATGCCGAGCAGGGGCATGTGGACGCGATCACCGTGACTCCGGGGCTCGTGCTCGCCTATGTGCAGGGAAGCCGCCCCCGCCCGTACCGCGTACAGGTGCGGTTGCGGACGCTCGGCGAGGCCGACTGGGACCGGTTCCTGGACCTCGCCGCCGACCGGACCGGCCACATCGCCGCGCTGCTCGACAAGGAGATGCCCCAGTCGCTGGCCGAGTGCGGAGTGCCGTTGCTCCCCGGACCCGGCGACCTCGAACCGCAGTGCAGCTGCCCCGACCGCGGTCACCCCTGCAAGCACGCCGCCGCCCTCTGCTACCAGACGGCACGCCTGCTGGACGCCGACCCCTTCGTCCTGCTCCTGCTGCGCGGCCGGGGCGAACGCGAGCTGCTCGACGCCCTCTCCCGGCTGAGCGCCGCACGTGCGGCCCGCGCGGCCCGGGAACAGGAGCCGACCCCGCTGCCCGGCGTACGGGCCGGCGAAGCCCTCGCGCCCCGCCGACTCCCGCCGCTCCCCGCCCCGTTGCCCGTTCCTCCGCACCCCGAGCAGCCACCGGCCTACCCCGCGTCCCCGGGCGGCCCCGACCCCTTCGCCCTGGACCAGCTGGCCACCGACGCCGCCGCCCGCGCTCACGCCCTGCTCGGCACCGGCCGTGACCCGGTCGGCGAACTCACCCTGTGGCAGGACGCGGTGCGGCTCGCCGCGGCCCGCCCCGGTTCCGGACTCACCGCGGGCACCCGCGCCCTCTACGCCTCCCTGGCCGCCGCCACCGACCGCACCCCCGCCGACCTGGCCCGCGCGGTCGCCGCCTGGCGTCAGGGCGGGCTCGAAGGTCTCGCCGTACTCGAAGAGTCCTGGGACCCGCCGGCCGGCCGCTTCGACCGGGCCCGGCCGCTGCTCCTCGCCGCCGACCTCCCCGCCTTCCGCCCCTGGCGCAACCACCTCACTCACCCCCGCGGCCATGTCCAGCTCCGCCTGGGCCGCGACGGCCTCTGGTACGACTATGAGTCGGAACCGGGCCACGACGACTGGTGGCCGCGGGGCACCCCGGACCTGGACCCCGTCGGCGCCCTCACGGGCCTGGGCACACCGAGCGGCCTCTGACCGACCGCCCCTCCGAGCCCCGCGAGCCTCGACGGCCCACCGACCGAGAGCCCACCGACCCCGCCTCGCCTCCGCGATCCGGTCTCCGGTGAAGGCGGTGTGAGAGTTCCCTGTCGATGTTCGGGAGCCAGGTGTGGGGAGTGGGGGCCCAGGGGCCGGACCGTAAGAAAAGGCGGTTAGCGTGGGAGCCGTGAGTGAGACGAAGCCCCCCGCCCTCCAGTACCGCTTCGACGGCCCGGAAGACGCCCCGGTCCTCATCCTGGGGCCGTCGCTCGGGACCACGTGGCACATGTGGGACCGGCAGGTCCCGGAACTGGTCAAGCAGTGGCGTGTCTTCCGGTTCGACCTTCCGGGGCACGGCGGCGCGCACGCCTATCCGGTCGGCTCCGTCGGCGATCTCACCGACCGGCTGCTCGCCACGCTCGACCAGTTCGGCGTGCAGCGCTTCGGCTACGCGGGCTGCGCACTGGGCGGCGCGGTCGGCATGGAGCTGGCGCTGCGCCACCCGGAGCGCCTCGCCTCGCTCGCGCTGATCGCCGCCTCGCCCCGCTTCGGCACGGCCGACGAGTTCCGGCAGCGCGGGGTGATCGTACGGACGAACGGGCTCGACCCGATCGCCCGGATGTCTCCGGAGCGCTGGTTCACCTCCGGGTTCGCCGCCGCCCAGCCCGCGATCACCGACTGGGCCGTTCAGATGGTGCGCACCACCGACCCCGGCTGCTACATCGCGGCCTGCGAGGCGCTCGCCGCGTTCGACGTGCGGGCCGACCTCGCGAGCGTCGGCGTGCCGACTCTGGTCCTGGTCGGCTCCGACGACCAGGTCACAGGACCGGCCGAGGCCCGCACCCTGGTCGCGGGCATCCCGGACGCCCGGCTCGCCGTCGTGCCCGGCGCCTCCCACCTGGTGCCGGTCGAGCAGCCGGCCGCCGTCACCGACCTGCTGGTCAGACACTTCTCCACCGCCTGGCAGCCCGCCTTCGACTCGTCCACCGGCCAGACGGCGATCCCCGCGGCCCCGCTCAAGCCGGTCCTGACCGCAGCCCCGCCGCAACCCGTGCCGATCGCCGAGATCGCTCCGGCCGTCCCCGACCCCCACACCGCCGTCCGGCCCGATCCGTACGACGCCGGCATCAAGGTGCGCCGCGAGGTGCTCGGCGACGCCCATGTCGACCGTGCGCTGGCACAGGCCGACGAGTTCTCGGGCGACTTCCAGGAGTTCATCACCCGCTACGCCTGGGGCGAGATCTGGGACCGGCCGGGCCTCGACCGCCGCTCGCGCAGCTGTGTCACCCTCACCGCCCTGGTCGCGGGCGGCCACCTGGACGAACTCGCCTTCCACACCCGGGCCGCCCTGCGCAACGGCCTGACCCCCTCCGAGATCAAGGAAGTGCTCCTCCAGGCGGCCGTGTACTGCGGGGTCCCGGCGGCCAACAGCGCGTTCAAGGTGGCCCAGCAGGTCATCCGCGAGGAGACCACCCCCACCGAGTGAGCCCGTCGGCCGGCCCGGGGGCAGGATGGGGCCCATGAAGCTCACGAAGAAGTCCCACTCCTGTGTCCGCCTGGAGAAGGACGGACAGACACTCGTCCTCGACCCCGGAGTCTTCAGCGAGGAGGACGCCGCCCTCGGCGCGGACGCGATCCTCGTCACGCACGAGCACCCCGACCACTTCAACGAGGACCGGCTGCGCGCGGCCCTGGACGCCAACCCGGCAGCCGAGATCTGGACGCTGAAGTCGGTCGCCGAGAAGATCTCGACGGCGTTCCCCGGCCGGGTGCACACCGTCGGCCACGGCGACACCTTCACCGCCGCCGGTTTCGACGTCCAGGTCCACGGCGAACTCCACGCGGTGATCCACCCCGACATCCCGCGCATCACCAACGTCGGCTACCTGATCGACGGCGGTCGCCTCTTCCACCCCGGCGACGCCCTCACCGTCCCCGACCGCCCCGTCGAGACGCTGATGCTTCCGGTCATGGCCCCGTGGAGCAAGATCTCCGAGGTCATCGACTACGTCCGTGAGGTCGAGCCGCAGCGCGCCTACGACATCCACGACGCCCTCCTCACCGACCTCGCCCGTCCGATCTACGACAGCCAGATCGGCGCCCTCGGCGGCGCCGAGCACCTGCGTCTCGCGCCGGGGGAGAGCACGGCTCTGTGAGTGTCAGTGCCGCCCGGTAGGTTGTCAGACATGCGCATCGCGACCTGGAACGTCAACTCGATCACTGCCCGTCTCCCGAGGCTGCTGGCCTGGCTGGAGAGCACCGGCACCGATGTGCTGTGCCTCCAGGAGGCCAAGCTCGCCGAGGAGCAGTTCCCGTTCGACCAGTTGCGCGAGGCGGGCTACGAGGCGGCGGTGCACGCGACCGGGCGGTGGAACGGCGTGGCGGTGATCTCCCGGGTCGGCCTGGAGGATGTCGTCAAGGGCCTGCCGGGCGACCCCGGTTACGACGGCGCCCCGGAACCCCGCGCCCTTTCCGCGACCTGCGGCCCGGTCCGTGTCTGGTCGGTGTATGTGCCGAACGGCCGCGAGGTCGACCACCCGCACTACGCCTACAAGCTCCAGTGGTTCGAGGCCCTCAAGGCCGCCGTCGCGGGCGACGCGGCCGGCAGCCGCCCCTTCGCGGTCCTGGGCGACTACAACGTGGCGCCGACGGACGACGACGTCTACGACGTGGCCGCCTTCGAGGGCCTCACCCATGTCACCCCGGCCGAGCGCGCCGCCCTTGCCTCCCTGCGCGAGGCGGGCCTGTCCGACGTGGTCCCGCGGCCCCTCAAGTACGACCACCCGTTCACGTACTGGGACTACCGCCAGCTCTGCTTCCCCAAGAACCGCGGCATGCGCATCGACTTGGTGTACGGCAACGAACCGTTCGCGAAGGCCGTCACCGACGCGTACGTCGACCGGGAGGAGCGCAAGGGCAAGGGCGCGTCCGACCACGCGCCGGTCGTGGTCGACCTGGACGTCTAGACCTCGCGCCCGAGTTGCCCATGGGCGAGTTCACGCGCGGGAGTGCCACAGTCTTCGTGGCGAGCGGGCCCCGGCGCCAGTCGGCGACTGTGCGCCGGTACGCCGAGCCGGCACCGTTCGCGTAGGTCACGGGCCCCGAGGCGTCGACCGGTTCGCCGCCCGTGCCCGTCGCCGGAAAGGCGAGCGAGTCCCCGCGGCTGCTGACGCGCACGTCCTGCCGGCGGCCCGCACGTTGTCGGGAGTGCGGCCCGGCGGTCCAAGACAGCGCGGTCCCCTGGACGGTGAGGGCGCGGCCGGGCGCCCAGCCGGCGACCGTGAGGTTCTGTGCGGACTGTGAGACGCCCGAGCCGTCGAGTTCCGCCTCGCCGGGCCGGGCGTCATCGGTGACCGCGGTTTGTCGAAGAGCCGTTCCAGCGGAAGGGGTTGCGGCCGCTCTCGGGCGACCGAGGCAGACGCCGCCGTGCCTCCCGGCGCCAGGGCCGTGAGCAGAACGAGAACCACGGAAACTACCCCCGGAGACGTCGGTGCACAGACGGCTCCTCCGGCTCACCAGGGACGAAAAGGGCATCGCGAGGCCAAGGGGGCATCGGCGGCACGTCAACGCGCCATGCGCGGCCTCGGTGCGAGGTCGACCGGAAACGACGGCCCGCGCGCCTGTGGTGCCCGTGGCCGGGTGAGTGACACGCTGGACGTATGAAGATCCCTTTTCTGGGCGGCCGGAGTAAGAAGCCCGGGACCCGCGACCCCGAGGGCATCGCCGAACTCCTCTCCGAGTGCGAGCTCCTGCGCTCCCACGCGTCCCGTTCGGGTGTCCAACTGGACGACACGGCGGCCTCGTTGGAGGCGCTCGACCAGCTGGTGCCGGGCTGGCGTGACGACGCGGAGATCCTGCTCTGGCTCGGCAACGACGCTGGGCTCTATCTCGGCACCGTCATCGTGCGGACGGTCCCCGGGGCGGCCTGGGATCTACGCTCGGACGGCCAGCCCGTGATCCGGCTGGAATCCGGCCGTGAGTTCGACGTCGTGGCCTCCGGTCACGAGTGGGCCGAAAGTGGGGTGCCCGAACTGTCCCAGCTCTATGCCGAGGTTGCCGAGGAGTGAATCCATGGCCGTAAATGCGGCGTAAATACGGCTAATGACCGAAAAGTGCGTGTCGTTCCTTTTGTGCGATCTTGCCTCGATAGGTTGCGGCAACCACGACACAGCTGAGAGCGAGTAGGGCTGGGTATGGCCGTCGTCGATTCGTTGATCGAACTGCGTGACGTCAACAAGTACTACGGGGAGCTGCATGTCCTGCAGGACATCAACCTCACCGTCGGCAAGGGGGAGGTGGTCGTGGTCATCGGCCCTTCGGGGTCGGGCAAGTCCACGCTCTGCAGGACGATCAACCGTCTGGAGACCATCAGGTCCGGTTCCATCACGCTCGACGGACAGCCGCTGCCCGAGGAGGGCAGGGCCCTCGCGAAGCTCCGTGCCGAGGTCGGCATGGTCTTCCAGTCCTTCAATCTGTTCGCCCACAAGACGGTTCTGCAGAACGTCTCACTGGGCCAGGTCAAGGTCCGCGGACGCAGGAAGGACCAGGCCGACAAGCGCTCCCGTGAACTCCTCGACCGGGTGGGCCTCGCCGACCAGGCCGACAAGTACCCCGCCCAGCTCTCCGGCGGCCAGCAGCAGCGCGTGGCCATCGCCCGCGCCCTCGCCATGGAGCCCAAGGCCCTGCTCTTCGACGAGCCGACCTCGGCCCTCGACCCGGAGATGATCAACGAGGTCCTGGAGGTCATGCGTCAACTGGCCAGGGAAGGCATGACCATGGTCGTCGTGACCCATGAGATGGGCTTCGCCCGCTCGGCCGCCAACCGTGTGGTGTTCATGGACGACGGGCGGATCGTCGAGGACCGTGCCCCCGACGACTTCTTCACCGCCCCGGACAGCGAGCGCGCCAGGGACTTCCTCTCCAAGATCCTCAAGCACTGAGGGAGGCGACGGCCATGTCTTCGAGCCTCGACTACGATGGTCCGCTCACCCCCACGGTGATGGCGACCAAGCCTCCAGGGACGCTGCTGCCGGGTGAGGGTCCCCCCACGGCCCTTGAACCGTAGGGGGCAGCAGTCACAGAGCCATACCCGCCCGGCGCCGGCCGGAGATCACTGCTCGCGCAGCGGAATCGACACGTATGACGGGTCGTTCGCCGGCGAGGAGAAGGTCAGCTGAGCGCCGGACGGGTTGTGCTCGATGTAGAGCGGGTCGACCGTGTCGACCACCAGGGCCAGACGGTGCCCTGCCGGGACGTCGTAGGCCGTGGAGAACAGCTCCAGGTCGACGTCGAACGGCTTCCCGGGCGTCTGCCCGTGGAAGGTGTACGGCGCGTTGGAGACCAGCTTGCCAAGGCCGAGCGGCCCCACGTCGTAGAGGTAGGCGACGAGGGTGCCGCTCTCCTTGGTAGGGGTGACAGTGGTGTGCAACTTCGCGGTGCCGCGCACCTGTTGGGCGGTCGTGTACTTCTCCGACTGCCATACGGCGGCCCAGCGGCGGGGGAGCAGGGGGATCGAGGCGACCGGGGGAGCCTGGGCGATCTGGTCGAGGATGCTGGACAGGAAGACGATTCCGCCGTCCGCGCCCGAGTCGACGTTGGTGTGGATCGTGGTCGTGCCCGAGAGGGCGATCTTCTTCTGGGTGGCACCGACGGACTTCCAGTCGGGGTAGCCCTCGTAGCCGCCCGTGGAACGGGACTTGAGCTGGACCGGCTCCTCGCGGTTGATCCCGTTGTCCACGCCCTTGAGGTAGTGGTCGAACCAGCGCTCGGTGTCGGTCCACACGTCGTTGGGCAGGCCGAACAGACCTGTCAGCTCGGCCGTGGCGTGGTCGCCGGGGCGGAACTCCAGTCTCTTCGGGCCGGTCAGCTTCTCGTAGAAGTCCGCGTACTGGTTGGCCGGGAAGATTGTGTCGCCCCAGGCGTTGGCCATCATGACCGCCGCGCCGTTCTGGTTCAGCTGGTCCACGTATGTGGCGGCCGAACGTTTCTTCCCCCAATCGATCATGTCCTGTTCCTTCGACAGGTTCGACGCGTAGAAGTTGTCGAAGATCTGCCGGAGTTCGGCGCTCTGGCGGCCGGTGACCAGGCTCGCGCCGTCGAGGAGCGCGGAGGCCTGGACGTGCTGGGTGCGGCCGGAGTAGATCGAGTCGATCAGGTCGGCCCAGCCGCTGAGGGCCGCGACCGCCTTGATGCGCTTGTCGTGCGCGGCGGCGAGGAGGCTGATGCCGGCGCCGTACGAGACGCCTCCCATGCCGATGTGCTGGGCGTCCGCGGGGGTGTTGGCGAGTGCCCAGTCGATGACCTTGGACGCGTCGGCTATGTCGGGGGGCCCGGCCACTTCTATCTCGCCGCCCGACTCCCAGAACCCACGCACGTTGTAACTGACCACGATGTAACCGGAGTTCGCGAGCCTCTGGGCCTGGGCGAGGTACTCGACCTGGGGCAGACCCCAACTCGTCGGCAGGACGATCAGCGGGTAGCGCTGTGTGCTCTCGGCTCCTGCGGGCGTGATGACGTTCGCCTTGAGGACCGTGCCGCCGTCGCCGGTGATGTCGACGAAGCGAATGGCGTCGGCCGCCTGGGCGGTGGGGGCGAGCCCGAGGGCACCACCGGCGATCAAAGTCGCGGAGACGGCGCCCACGGTGGTCGTACGCAGGGCCTTGCGAGGGTGTCCCACGGGTCACTCCCTACTCGTGTCAATGGAAAGTGACCAGACGGTAACCTCGTGCCTTTACCAGGGGTAACCCGTCGGTAAGTTACGTGCGAGTAACGATTGTTGTGGTGTGAATCAATTCAGGAGGCGCGGTGTGAGTTCCGTGCGGCCGCGGTCGTCGGCAGCGGGGCCTGGGCCGCGCGGGTCACGTCCGCGACCAGTTCGGCGACATCGGGGCCGTACGCGTGCGAGTTGACCACCTTCAGCAGGAGAACGAAGGAACTGTTGCCGTACTTGCGGGCCAGCCGCTCGTGGTTGCGGGCCAGGTAGCGGGTGGCGGCCTGGTTGGTTATCGCGGTCTGGCCGCAGAACAGGAAGACGGGACGGCTCAGTCCGGGCTGTCCTGCGGTGAGTCGGGCCAGCAGGACGTATTCGGACAGCCCCTTCTCCAGGAGGTAGCGCTCGCTGCCGATCTGGAACGTCATCCGGATCGGGCCCGGTTCCGACGGGTCGATGTTCACGTGCACCCCGGGCAGCATGGCGGTCATGTGCGCCATCATGCGGCGGTTCGACGACGGGCCGCCGACGCAGAACTCCGTGCGCTCCCCGAAGCCCTGCCGGGCCACGTCCTGGGCGACCACATCGGCGTGCGCGCCGCAGTCCTTGATGAGGGCGGAGAGTTCGAGCAGGGCGAACACGTCGTAGCGGTGCACCGCGAGCTCGGTGCCGCCGGCGTCCCGGTTGACGACCAGCAGTGACTCGGAGTTGTCCGGCAGCCCGAAGAACGCCTGCTTGCGGCGGAGTTTCCGCTTCCACAGGTATGTCCGGGCGAGCCAGCCGAGCGCGGCGCTGATGCCGGCGGCGACCACGCCGAGGACGATGTTGCGCACGTCGTCAGTCATGTGCGCGCATGCTAGCGGCCCGACACGACTGGTACGTACCGGTGTTCGAAGTATGGCATTCGCATGACACCTGTCCCGAAGAGGGGTGTCGGGCCCCCTGTGATGTGGTTACGCTGCGCGGACGGTCCTGGACTGGAGGTACGGATGCGTCGTCCTGTCGCGCGGAAACTGTCGGTCCTGGCGGTCTCGGCCGCCGTGGTGTCGGTGGGGGCGGCGGCACCGCCGCAGGCCACCTCGACACCCCAGAAAGTACCCGTCGCCGTCGGCTACGGCGGTGCCGTCTCCAGTGTCGACGCGGACGCCTCCGCCGCCGGTATCGAAGTCCTGAGGAAGGGCGGCAACGCGGTCGACGCGGCTGTCGCCACCGCCGCCGCTCTCGGTGTCACCGAGCCGTACTCCTCCGGCATCGGCGGGGGCGGCTACTTCGTCTACTACGACGCCAAGTCCCGTACGGTGCACACGATCGACGGCCGTGAGACGGCACCGCTGACCGCCGACTCGAACCTGTTCGTGGAGAACGGCCGGCCGCTCGCCTTCGCCGACGCCG
Organism: Streptomyces sp. NPDC019531; assembly: GCF_044903305.1. Classification (NCBI taxonomy): domain Bacteria; kingdom Bacillati; phylum Actinomycetota; class Actinomycetes; order Kitasatosporales; family Streptomycetaceae; genus Streptomyces; species Streptomyces sp. NPDC019531. The sequence goes on from NZ_JBJDQL010000045.1 coordinate 17,868, forward strand.
TCAGCAGCGGGCTGAGCGTCGGCACCCCGGGCACACCGGCCACATGGGCCGAGGCGCTCGGTGAGTGGGGCAGCAGATCGCTCGGCAGCGTCCTGAAGCCGGCCGAGCGGATCGCCCGAGAGGGTTTCGTCGTGGACGACACCTTCCGCTCGCAGACCGCGTCGAACGAGACCCGGTTCCGGTACTTCCCGGACACCGCGAAGCTGTTCCTGCCGGGCGGGCAGCTGCCGGTCGTCGGGTCCACCTTCAAGAACCCCGATCTCGCCCGCACGTACGCGGAGCTGGGCCGTAAGGGCGTCGGGGCGATCTATCGCGGCGACCTCGGCGACGACATCGTCGACACCGTGAACAATCCGCCGGTGGACCCGAGTTCGGGCTGGAACGCACGACCGGGTCAGCTGTCCGAGAAGGACCTCGCCGCCTACCGGGCCAAACTCCAGAAGCCGACCAAGACCTCGTACCGGGGGCTCGGCGTCTACTCCATCGCGCCCTCCTCCTCCGGTGGCACGACCGTCGGCGAAGCCCTCAACATCCTTGAGCACACGGACCTTTCGCAGGCCAGTGAGGTCCAGTACCTGCACCACTACATCGAGGCCAGTCGGATCGCGTTCGCGGACCGCGGGCGCTGGGTCGGCGACCCCGCCTTCGAGGACGTACCGACGAAGGGACTGCTGTCGCAGAAGTTCGCCGACTCGCGGGCATGTCTGATCAGGGACGACGCGGTGCTCACCAGTCCGGTGCCGCCGGGGGATCCGCGTGATCCCGGGGCCTGTTCGGGCCGGGGGACGGCGGCTCCGACGACGTACGAGGGTGAGAACACCACGCATCTGACGGTGGCCGACAAGTGGGGGAACGTCGTCTCCTACACGCTGACCATCGAGCAGACCGGGGGCAGCGCGATCACCGTTCCGGGGCGTGGGTTCATCCTCAACAACGAGCTGACGGACTTCTCCTTCGTGCCTGCGAACCCCGCCGTCCACGACCCGAACCTGCCTGGTCCTGGCAAGCGGCCGCGGTCCTCGATCTCGCCGACGATCGTGCTCGACCGGCAGAACAAGCCTGTGGTGGCTCTGGGTTCGCCCGGTGGGGCGACCATCATCACCACCGTGCTTCAGGTGTTGACAGAGTTCGTGGATCGTGGGTTGCCGTTGGTGGATGCGATTGCCGCGCCTCGGGCGAGTCAGCGAAACGCTGCGCAGACCGAGCTGGAGCCGGAGTTGTACAGCAGTGGGGTGCGGTCTCAGTTGGAGGCTATTGGGCACTCGTTCAAGCTCAATCCCGAGATCGGTGCCGCTACTGGTGTTCAGCGGTTGCCGGGTGGGAAGTGGCTTGCGGCTGCTGAGACTGTTCGGCGGGGTGGAGGGTCTGCGCAGGTGGTCTATCCCGCTTCGTAGTCGTCTGGGGGTGCGTGGGGGCTGGTCGCGACTAGGGAGTCTCCGTGAACGCCAGACTCCCTGCTGCCGCGTCTACCGTCACCCGGCCGCCGTCCTTGATCGTGCCGTTCAGGAGCAGGCGGGAGAGTTGGTTGTCGACCTCCCTCTGGATCGTGCGGCGCAACGGGCGGGCGCCGTACTCCGGTTGGTAGCCCCGTTCCGCGAGCCAGTCCACTGCGCTGTCCGTGAAGGTGACGGTGACGCCCTGGGCCTGGAGCAGGCGGCGAGTGCTCTCCAGCAACAGCTTTGTGATCTCCCGTAGTTGCTCTCCTGTGAGCTGGCGGAAGACGACCACCTCGTCTATGCGGTTCAGGAACTCCGGGCGGAAGTGTTCGCGCAGGGGGCGCAGGATCTGTTCTCGGCGGGCCTCCTCGTCCGTGTCGCCTGACCCGAAGCCGATGCCCGCGCCCTTCCGAGTGATCGCCTCCGAACCCAGGTTGCTCGTCATCACGATCACCGTGTTGGTGAAGTCGACCGTGCGGCCCTGGGAGTCGGTCAGCCGGCCGTCGTCGAGGACCTGGAGGAGGATGTTGAAGACGTCCGGGTGGGCCTTCTCCACCTCGTCGAGCAGGAGCAGCGAGTACGGGTGCCTGCGAACCACCTCGGTGAGCTGGCCGGCCTCCTCGTGGCCGACGTATCCGGGCGGGGCGCCCACCAGGCGGCTGACGGTGTGCCGTTCCTGGTACTCGCTCATGTCCAGGCGGACCATGCGCTCCTCGCTGCCGAACAGGGACTCCGCGAGGGCGCGGGCCAGTTCGGTCTTGCCGACGCCGGTCGGGCCGAGGAAGAGGAAGCTGCCGATCGGCCGGTCCGGGCTCGCGAGGCCCGCACGGGAGCGCAGTACGGCGTCCGAGACGACCCGTACGGCCTCGTCCTGGCCGATGACCCGCTCGTGCAGGTGGTTCTCCAGGCCGAGCAGGCGGTCCTTCTCCTCCTCGGTGAGGCTGCTGACCGGGATGCCGGTGAGCCGGGACACCACCTCGGCGACCGCCTCGGCCGTCACCTCCAGATGCTGGCCCTCGTCGGCCTCGCCGTCGATGGCCTCGCCGATCCGCTGCTTCAACTCGGCGATACGGTCGCGCAGTTGTGTGGCCTGCTCGTACTGCTCGTCGGCGACCGCCTGGTCCTTGTCACGGGTCAGCTGCTCGACCTCGCGCTCCAGGGCCCGTACATCTGTGCCCTTCGTGCGGGCGCGGAGTCGTACGCGCGCGCCCGCCTGGTCGATGAGGTCGATCGCCTTGTCCGGCAGACGGCGGTCGGAGAGGTAGCGGTCGGACAGCTCCACGGCGGCCACCAGGGCCGCGTCGGTGTAGCGGACCTGGTGGTGGGCCTCGTAGCGGTCGCGCAGCCCGCGCAGGATCTCGATCGCGTCCGTGGGGGTGGGCTCCGGGACCAGGATCGGCTGGAACCGGCGGGCCAGGGCCGCGTCCTTCTCGATCCGGCGGAACTCCTCCAGCGTGGTCGCGCCCACGATGTGCAACTCGCCGCGGGCGAGGGCGGGCTTGAGGATGTTACCGGCGTCCATCGAGCCGCCCTCGCCGCCTCCGCCCGCGCCGACGACCGTGTGCAGTTCGTCGATGAAGACGATCAGCCGGTCGGAGTTGTCGCGAATCTCGCCCACGATGTTCGTCAGGCGCTCCTCGAAGTCGCCCCGGTAGCGGGTGCCCGCGACCACTCCGGTCAGATCGAGGGCGAAGACCCGCCGCCCGGTCAGCACGTCGGGCACGTCACCGTCGACGATCCGCTGGGCGAGCCCCTCCACGATGGCGGTCTTGCCGACGCCCGCGTCACCGATCAGCACCGGGTTGTTCTTGCCGCGCCGGGACAGCACCTCGATGGTCTGCTCGATCTCCTCGTCCCGGCCGATCACCGGGTCGATACGGCCCTGACGGGCCAGGTCGGTCAGGTCGCGGCCGTACTTGTCCAGGGTGGGCGTGCCGGTGCTGCGGGGTCCTTCGGTGCGTGGGGTGTCCGAGGCCGCCTCGGGAGGCAGGCCGGTGGGGGCGAACCTGGCCGAGTTGAGGATGTGCCCGGCCGCCGAGTCGGGGTTGGCGGCCAGGGCGCTCAGCACATGCTCAGGGCCGATGTGACCGGCGCCCCGGGCCCGGGCCAGCTCATGGGCGTCGAGCAGGGCACGCTTGGCGGCCGGGGTCAGGGACAGCGAGGTCGGTGGCGGTGCCTCTTCCGGCTGGTGCTGGACGGGCCCGGAGCGCTCGTCGATCTCCGAGGCGAGGGAGTCCGGATCGGCACCGGCCCGGCTCAGCAGCGTCCGGGTCGGCTCGGCGGAGAGCGCGGCCCGCAACAGATGCTGGGTGTCCAGGTCCCGGCTGCCGTGCTCGGCGGCGTACTGCGCGGCGCCCTGCACCAGCTCCCGGGCCGGCTGGCTCAGCAGCTGGCCGATGTTGATCTGCCGGGGGCCGGGACGCGGTCCGCCGAAGAAACGGGCGAGAAACTCTCCGAAGGCGTCGTAGCCTTCCGGTCCGCTGAATCCGCTGGTCATGGCGTTCCCATCCGGCATCCCCGCGCGGGCCGGGGACGCCCCTCGCTGATCGATGTGCCGGGGTCGGGTAACCAGGGCGGAAGCCGGTTACACCTTCGCACGGATGGGGGAGCGGGGCACTTTCAGCGGTCGTACGGGAACGGCAGTTCGCTGAGGACCTTGCGGACCTGCGGCAGCCAGTCGACAATGCCGGCCTCGTGGTGGGCGGCGGGGAAACGGCGGGCGGAGGGTTTGTCCTCCCAGTAGCGCTCGTCTGGGGCGGCGCGCCGGACATGGACCATGGCGCCGACGGCGTTCGTCTGGAAGGTGACCTCCAGTGCGTCCGGCCGGTCCGGACCGGGAGCGTGGCCGGTGAGCCGGAAGGTCTGGATGATGCCGAGCCGCTGTTCCGTACCCGGCGCGTCGCCCTCGACCACGTCCGCCGAGTCGCAGAGGCAGCCCTCCTCCGCGAACAGGTCGAGGATCGCCTCGTGCAGAGGCAGCGCCAGGACATGCAGCAGGTCGTCGTCGACGTCGATGCCGTCATCGCCGTCTGCGCGCGTGATCCGGCTCTTCACGGACAGGGCGACACCCAGCGCGCTCCGTCGAGTTCGCTCGGCGGTGCCTCCCACGGCAGCCGCTGCGAGAAGGTGAGCCGCCGCTCCTGCGCCCGGGCGCAGGGTGACCTGGCCGGGCTCCGCCGAGTGCGCATCGACCTCGTACGCGCTCTCCCGGCCGTCGGGGTCGGTGCACCGGACGTGCACATGCAGGTCGACGTAGTCGATGCACGTCTCGCGCCGCCCGCCCCTGAGGAGGACCTCGCCCCTCAACTCCCCGCCGGGCAGCGCCGGACCGAGGATCCGTGTGTCCACCTCGATCGCCTCGTCCGGCTCCCCGATCCCGAACAGCCGCTTGAACCCATGTGCGCCCCTCCCCGGGCCCGCGACGATCAGGCCCGCAGGGTAACTCGGCGCGCGGTCAGGACCCGTGGCCCCGCGTCGGTGATCGCCACGGTGTGCTCGGTGTGCGCCGCCCGTGAGCCGTCGTTCGTCTTCAGCGTCCAGCCGTCCGGCGCCGCGTGGTACTCGTCCGTGCCGCCTGCGATGAGCATCGGCTCGATCGCGAGCACCATGCCGTGCCGCAGCGGGAGGCCCCGCCCTGGGCGCCCCTCGTTCGGCACCGGTGGGTCCTCGTGCATGCGGCGGCCGATGCCGTGTCCGCCGAAGTCGTCCATGATGCCGTAACCGCCGTCCCGGCACACGGTGCCGATGGCGTGCGCGATGTCCCCGATGCGGTTGCCGACGACCGCCGCCCCGATCCCGGCCGCGAGGGCCCGCTCGGCGGTTTCGACCAGCCGTACGTCGGCGGCGCGCGGCCTGCCCACCGTGAAGCTGATCGCCGAGTCGCCCGCCCAGCCGCCCAGTTCGGCACCGCAGTCGATCGAGACGAGGTCGCCGTCGCGGAGCCGGTACGCGGTCGGGATGCCGTGCACGATCGCGTCGTTGACCGAGGCGCAGATGACGGCGGGGAAGGGGCTGGAGGCGAAGGGCGGTCGGTATCCGAGGAAGGGCGAGGTCGCCCCGGCCTCCCACAGCACCTCCCGCGCCACCTCGTCCAGCTCCAGCAGGGAAACGCCCACGTCAGCGGCTTTCTGTACGGCGGTCAGGGCGCGCCCGACCACCTGTCCCGCCTCGTACATGGCATCGATCGATGTGTCCGTCTTCAACTCCACCATGCCAATTACTATACCGGTATTAGAATGGGGGCATGGTGCGCACCCCTCTCACTCCAGAAGAACGCGAACGCGGCGAGCGGCTCGGCCGGCTGTTGCGCGAGGCCCGCGGTGGCCGCAGCATGGCCGAGGTCGCGGCGAGCGCCGGAATCTCCGCGGAGACCCTCCGGAAGATCGAGACCGGGCGGGCGCCGACCCCGGCGTTCTTCACGGTGGCCGCGCTCGCCCGAGCCCTCGACCTCTCCATGGACGAGCTGGCCGGGCTGTGCGAGCCCGCCGTCGTGTGACGGGAGTTCGCTCAGTGGTCAGGGGTGCGCCAAGAGGCTCCTGCTGCTCCATTGAAAACTTGCTGTAGCGCGTTCGTAACACTGCTGGTGTTGCCTTACGGACTGGAGTGTTCCGGTCTAACGGGAGTTGAGCGATGGCAGTGGATCAACTCCCGGGCCGAATACGGGAGTTCACGACCTACCTGGACGGCGTACTGGCGCGCCTCGATCAGGGCGGCGGCTGGTGCGCGGTGTTCTGGCAGCGCGACCCGGACGGTATGCAAGCCTGCCTCGACGGCCTCGAAGTGCCGCCGTGGGACGTGGTGGAGTCGCTCCTGCAGGACCTCGCCACCCGGTACGGTCCCGAGGCCGCTCGCGCGGAGGCGGAGCGGGCCCGGACCCTGCACGCCGGCGCCCAGGCCGCCCACGACTCGCGCCCCGGGGGACGGGACGCCCTGAGTGACCGCTTCGACGTCATGCTCCGCGAACAGCGCTACGCCGCCGAACGGCAGGCCGAACTGGGCCGCCGGCTCGCCACCGCCGCCACTCAGGCCGACGCCGACGCCATCCGCCTGGACCTCGCCTGGGCCCGCGACGACCACGAACGCGCGGTACGACGTTGCGCCGAACTCCAGTCCCGCATGGCCGAGTTGGACCGTCGGCCGGGCGAGGGGCAGGTGCAGGCGATCCGGCGGGGGCGGATGGCGGACGGCAGGGTGTTCCGGGGGGCGTACGGGGACGGGGGGCCGGGGGGGGGGGCGGGGCCGGGCGCCCGGGGGGGGGGGGTGGGGGCCGGGCGGGGGGGGCGGGGGGGCGCCGGGGGCGGGGGGGGGGGGGCACAGCGCTTGGGGCGACGGCTACGGGAGTGATGACACCGGGCGGGGCCCCGCTGGCTTCCGGGGCGATGGCACCGGGGGCGCCGGGCGTGCGGCCGGTGGTTACCGGGACGAGAGTGCTGGGAGCCACGGTTACGGAGGCGCTGAGCTGGGGGCGGGCGGCTACGAGGCCGCCGGGCACCGGGACGGCCATCGCGAGCCCGGACGCCCTGGAGCCGACGGGGTCCGAGCCGGCGAGTTCCCGGACATGCCCCAGCAGCGGGACATGCCGGCGGCCGCCGCTGCCGAATCGACCTACGGCGCGCACGCCCCGCAGTGGCAGGACACCGGTGCGGCGGGCCACCCGGAACGCGCCCCGCACCTGGCCGCTCCAGCCGAAGCGGCGGGCCCCGGCCCGGATCACACACTCCGAACCGACACCGACGCCCCGCACCAGCCGACCCCCACGTCCAAGCAGCGCAAGCGCCGTCGCGGCAGTGCGCGGTTCGCCGGGATGGCCGAGGCGGAGGCCGCCCCCGTCGTCGTACCGCCGACCGCCGTACCGTATCTGCCCGCGGCGCCCGACAAACGGGGCCGTACCCCGCGCGGGGCACGTTTCGCCGGGGCCGCGGATGCGGGTGACGTACGACCGCCGACGCCGGGTGAGGCGGTGGACCTCGCGGACGCGACGGGTGCGCGGGAGACCGCTGACACCGTCGCGACGCTCGTGCGGCTGCGCTCCGAGGGCCGTACCGGCGAAGCGCACGCCCTGCTCGTAGAGGTCGCCCACTGGCCCGCCGCCCGTTTCCCGCTGCTCGCCGCTGAGCTCCAGCAGGCCGGGCTGGGCGCCGACTGGGCGAGCCTGCTGTGGGAGGCGGCCTCGCTGCCCGCCGACCGGCTGGTGGCCGCCGCGGACGCGCTGGTCGCGGCCGGGCGGGGCTCGGACGGGGAGCAGGTCCTCCGGCAGGGCGTCGCACGGCCGGCCGCCGAGATCGGCGCGGCGGTGCTCGCACTCGTCGCCGACGGCCGCCGCCGTGAGGTCTCCGCGCTACTGGACGCCTACGTCCGGGTCCGCACCCCCGAGGAGGCCGCCCGCAGCGCCGAGCCCGGCCCGGGGACCCTCGTACCGCTCCTGCTGACGGCCGCGCGCGGGGTCTCGGAGGAGCGGCACTGGGACCTGGTGCACGCCCTGCGGGTCGCCGGATTCTCCGCCTGACAGGTCCGCCGCAACCCGGCTGACGGCCATGTCACTCGTCCACTGGAGTGTGAAACGTGATCGACTTCGCGGGTTAACGACGATGGTCTTGGCAAGCCTCTCCAGGAGGCTTACGTTCGTGCCTCTACGGCTGTGTCTACGGGCGTAGAGGCTCTGACGTCCCCGCCGAAGGAGCAGCTCATGGCCAACGTCGTACGTGCCGCTCTGGTCCAGGCCACCTGGACCGGCGACACCGATTCCATGGTGGCGAAACACGAGGAGCACGCCCGCGAGGCGGCCCGACAGGGCGCGAAGATCATCGGGTTCCAGGAAGTGTTCAACGCCCCCTACTTCTGTCAGGTCCAGGAACCCGAGCACTACCGCTGGGCCGAGCCGGTGCCGGACGGCCCCACCACGAGTCGTATGCGGGACCTCGCCCGCGAGACCGGCATGGTGATCGTCGTGCCGGTGTTCGAGGTCGAGCAGTCCGGCTTCTACTACAACACCGCGGTCGTCATCGACGCCGACGGCAGCGTCCTCGGCAAGTACCGCAAGCACCACATCCCGCAGGTCAAGGGCTTCTGGGAGAAGTACTACTTCAAGCCCGGCAACCTCGGCTGGCCGGTCTTCGAGACCGCGGTCGGCAAGGTCGGCGTCTACATCTGCTACGACCGCCACTTCCCGGAGGGCTGGCGGCAGCTCGGGCTCAACGGCGCCCAGCTCGTCTACAACCCGTCCGCCACGCACCGGGGACTCTCCTCCCACCTGTGGCGACTGGAGCAGCCCGCGGCGGCCGTCGCCAACGAGTACTTCGTCGCCGCCATCAACCGGGTCGGTGTCGAGGAGTACGGCGACAACGACTTCTACGGGACCTCGTACTTCGTCGACCCGCGCGGTCAGTTCGTGGGGGAGACGGCGAGCGACAAGGAGGAGGAACTGGTCGTCCGGGACCTGGACTTGGACCTGATCGAAGAGGTACGGCAGCAGTGGGCGTTCTACCGCGACCGCCGTCCCGACGCCTACGAAGGGCTGGTGCAGCCGTGACCAAGGATCTGCTGGGCCGTCACCGGGCCGTCCTGCCCGACTGGCTCGCCCTCTACTACGAGGACCCGCTGGAGATCACACACGGCGAGGGCCGGCATGTGTGGGACTCCGAGGGCAACAAGTACCTCGACTTCTTCGGCGGCATCCTGACGACGATGACCGCGCACGCGCTGCCCGAGGTCACCAAGGCGGTGAGCGAACAGGCCGGGAGGATCATCCACTCGTCCACCTTGTACCTCAACCGGCCGATGGTCGAAATGGCCGAGAGGATCAGCCAGTTGTCCGGTATCCCGGACGCGCGGGTCTTCTTCACCACCTCCGGCACCGAGGCCAACGACACCGCCCTGCTGCTCGCCACGACCTACCGCCGCAGCAACACCATCCTGGCGATGCGCAACAGCTACCACGGCCGCTCCTTCAGCGCGGTCGGCATCACCGGCAACCGTGGCTGGTCGCCCACCTCGCTGTCCCCGCTGCAGACGCTGTACGTCCACGGAGGCGTCCGGACCCGCGGCCCGTACGCCTCGTTGAGCGACGACGACTTCATCGCGGCCTGCGTCGACGACCTGAAGGACCTCCTCGGCCACACCCGTCCGCCCGCCGCCCTGATCGCCGAGCCGATCCAGGGTGTCGGCGGCTTCACCTCCCCGCCCGACGGCCTCTACGCCGCCTTCCGCGAGGTGCTCGCCGAGCGCGGCATCCTGTGGATCGCCGACGAGGTGCAGACCGGCTGGGGCCGCACCGGCGACCACTTCTGGGGCTGGCAGGCGCACGACCAGTCCGGTCCGCCGGACATCCTCACCTTCGCCAAGGGCATCGGCAACGGCATGTCCATCGGCGGGGTCGTCGCCCGCGCCGAGATCATGAACTGCCTGGACTCCAACAGCATTTCGACGTTCGGCGGCACGCAGATCACCATGGCGGCCGGCCTCGCGAACCTGTCGTATCTCCTGGAACACGATCTCCAGGGCAACGCCCGGCGCGTCGGCGGCCTGCTGATCGAGCGGCTGCGGGCCGTCGCCGCGCAGATTCCCGGCGTACGGGAGGTGCGCGGGCGTGGGCTGATGCTCGGCGTCGAGTTGGTGAAGCCCGGCACCGACGAGGCGGACCCGCAGGCCGCGTCCGCCGTGCTTGAGGCGGCCCGCGCCGAGGGGCTGCTCCTGGGCAAGGGCGGTGGCCACAACACCAGCGCCCTGCGGATCGCACCGCCCCTGTCCCTGACCGTCGCGGAGGCCGAAGAGGGCGCCGCGATCCTCGAACACGCTCTGAGGAGCACCATCCAGTAGTTTCACAGCAAGGGAACACCGTCATGAGCACCACCTTGGAGCCCTGGGAGTCCCTGGAGCCGGCCCTGTCGGTCCGTCAGGTCCTCATGCTGGAACGGGTCCTGGCCGGGGAGCCCGAGGTGGTGGCCGGTGCCGGTCAACTCGACCGGGCCGTGCGCTGGGTTCATGTGGCCGAGGCCGCGGACGTCGGTGTGATGCTCAGCGGCGGTGAAATGGTCCTCACCACGGGGGTGTTGCTCGCGGGCGACGAGGACAAGCAGGCCGAGTACATCCGGTCCCTGCACCGCGCGGAGGCCGCGGCCGTCGTCCTCGGACTCGGCCGCGCCTTCCCGGCCCCGCCGGACGTGATGCGCCGGGCCGCCGAGCGTTGCGGGCTGCCGATGGTCGTCCTCCACCGGCCCTTCCCCTTCGCGGAGTTGACGGAGGAGGTCCAAGCCCGGCTCGTACGGCGGAAGTTCGCCGCCGTCAGCATGTCGGAGGCGGTACGCACCGCGCTGACCGGACTCATCACCGCGGGCGCCCCACTCCAGCGGCTGCTGGACGAGATCGCCCACCACAGCGGCTGTCCCGTCGTCGTCACCAACCTCGCCCACCGGGTCCTCGCCACCTCGGGGGAGCGGTCCGCGGTGGACGACGTGCTGCGCGACTGGGAGCGCATCGCCCGCCAGGCATGGGGGCACCGCCCAGGCCGTTCAGGCACTGGGGGAGGCAGCGAGGGCGACGGCTGGGTCCGCGCGGAACTGGGCGGGCGCGGGGAGCGCTGGGGCCAGATCATGCTGTGCGGCTACCGCGGCGACACCGCCACCGGGCGGCTGCTCGCCGACCGCGCCGCCGAGGCCCTCGTCCTGCACCGCATGCTCGGCGGCACCTCCGCCCACACCTGGGAGGAGCAGTCCGCGCAGAGCCTGCTCACCGACCTGGTGAGCGGAGTCGTACCGGCGAGGCAGTTGCTGCCCCGGGCGCGGGCCGCCGGACTGCCCGTGAACCGGCGCACCTTCGTGCCGCTCGTCGTGCGGGACGGCGATCCCGTCGAACTCGACCGGGTGCTACGGCTGTTGGGGCTGCCCGGGATCGTCGCCGAGCTCGCCGACGGGGCCACCGCCGTGCTCCTGAGTCTGGCCCGGGATCAGGATGCTGCCGTGCTCACGGCGAACTTCGCGGCGCGGCTGACGGGGACGATCGTGGCGGCGGCCGACCCTCGTGCGGCCTGGGACGACGTTCCCGCCGCTATGCGCGAGGCCCGGCATGTCGCCGACGCCGTCGCCTCCGGGGTGCTCGATCTCCCGGCCGTCGTACGGCTCAGGGATGTTCATCTGCGCGGCCTGGTACGGCTGTTGCGGGACGACCCGCATGTGCAGTCCTTCGCGGAGCGCGAGTTGGACGGGCTGCTGTGCGACTCGGGCTCGGGGGAGGGCCTGCTGGCCGTCCTGCGCACGTATCTCGCCACCGGCCGCAACAAGTCCCGCACCGCCCAGCTCCACCACGTCTCCCGCCCCGCGCTCTACCGGCGCCTCGAAGCGATACAGGGCCGGCTCGGGGTCGACCTCGACGACTTCGAGCAGGCCGCCTCGGTACACATCGCGCTCCTCGCACACGACGCGCAACAGGGTTGAAACATGCCACGACCTGGGAAAACGGCGGTGAAACATGGGCTCACGACAGGGTGACACCGTGGCACGCCCAGGCCCCGATGACGTGACACGCTGCAACTCAAAGGCCGCTTTCGGACTTCCTAGCCTTCTCGCACACCCAGCGACCGGAGGTCCCGATGAGCAGAGTGATTCGTGCCGCCCTCTTCCAGACCGCGTGGACGGGCGACAAGGAGTCGATGATCCAGGTACACGAGCAGGCGGCCCGGGACGCGGCCGCCCAGGGTGCTCAGGTCCTGTGCTTCCAGGAACTGTTCTACGGGCCGTACTTCTGCCAAGTGCAGGACAAGGCGTTCTACGAGTACGCCGAGCAGATTCCCGACGGGCCGATCGTCAAGCGATTCCAGGCGCTGGCCAAGGAGTTGGGCATCGTCCTGATCCTCCCGATGTACGAGGAGGAGCAGCCGGGCGTCCTCTACAACACCGCCGCGGTGATCGACGCGGACGGCTCGTACCTCGGCAAGTACCGCAAGCACCACATCCCCCAAGTGCCTGGATTCTGGGAGAAGTTCTACTTCCGCCCCGGCAACCTGGGCTGGCCGGTCTTCGACACCAAGGTCGGCAGGATCGGTGTCTACATCTGCTACGACCGCCACTTCCCGGAGGGCTGGCGGGCCTTGGGGCTGGCCGGTGCCGAGATCGTCTTCAACCCGTCGGCCACCTCGCGCGGTCTGTCCGCCTACCTGTGGCAGCTGGAGCAGCCGGCCGCGGCCGTCGCCAACGAGTACTTCATCGGCGCGATCAACCGGGTGGGTGTCGAGGAGCTGGGCGACAACGACTTCTACGGGACGACGTACTTCGTCGACCCGGAGGCCCAGTTCGTCGGCGAGGTGGCCAGCGACAAGGAGACCGAACTCGTCGTGCGCGACCTGGACATGGCCAAGCTGCGGGAGGTCCGCGACCGCTGGCAGTTCTACCGCGACCGCCGTCCCGACGCCTACCCCCCGCTGACCGCACCCTGACCGCACCAACCACCCTGGCAGGAGAGGGAACATGAGCAGCCGTACCGTCATCCGCGGTGGTCTCGTCATCACCGCGTCGGACGAGATCCACGCCGACGTGCTGATCGAGGACGGCCGCATCGCCGCCCTCGCCGTGCCCGGTACGCAGAACTGGACCGCGGACCGCACGATCGACGCCACCGGGAAGTACGTCATCCCCGGTGGCGTCGACGCCCACACCCACATGGAGCTGCCGTTCGGCGGCACCTTCGCCTCCGACACCTTCGAGACCGGCACCCGGGCCGCCGCCTGGGGCGGTACGACCACGATCGTCGACTTCGCCGTGCAGAGCGTCGGCCACACCCTGCGCGAGGGCCTGGACGCCTGGCACGCCAAGGCCGAGGGCAACTGCGCCATCGACTACGGCTTCCACATGATCGTCTCCGATGTGAACCAGGAGACGCTCAAGGAGATGGACCTGCTCGTGGAGGAGGGGGTCACCTCCTTCAAGCAGTTCATGGCCTACCCCGGCGTCTTCTACTCCGACGACGGCCAGATCCTGCGCGCCATGCAGCGCTCCGCCGAGAACGGCGGTCTGATCATGATGCACGCGGAGAACGGCATCGCGATCGATGTGCTGGTGGAGCAGGCGCTGGCCCGCGGCGAGACCGACCCCCGCTACCACGGGGAAGTGCGCAAGGCCCTCCTTGAGGCCGAGGCCACCCACCGCGCCATCAAGCTCGCGCAGGTCGCCGGCGCGCCCCTGTACGTCGTGCACGTCTCGGCCATGGAGGCGGTGGCCGAGCTGGCGCGGGCACGTGACGAGGGGCTCAACGTCTTCGGCGAGACCTGCCCGCAGTATCTGTTCCTGTCGACGGACAACCTCGCCGAGCCGGACTTCGAGGGCTCGAAGTACGTGTGCAGCACGCCACTCAGGCCGCGCGAACACCAGGCCAAGCTCTGGCAGGGCCTGCGGACCAACGACCTCCAGGTCGTCTCCACCGACCACTGCCCCTTCTGCTTCGTCGGCCAGAAGGAACTCGGCCGGGGCGACTTCTCGAAGATCCCCAACGGGCTTCCCGGCGTCGAGAACCGCATGGACCTGCTCCACCAGGGCGTCGTCGACGGCCACATCTCGCGCCGCCGCTGGATCGAGATCGCCTGCGCCACCCCGGCCCGGATGTTCGGCATGTACCCGAAGAAGGGCACCATCGCCCCCGGCGCCGACGCGGACGTCGTCATCTACGACCCGCACGCCGAGCAGATCGTCTCCGCCGAGACCCATCACATGAACGTCGACTACTCGGCGTACGAAGGAAAGCGCCTCACGGGCCGGGTCGAGACGGTCCTCTCGCGCGGCGAACTCGTCATCAGCGAGCGGGAGTACACCGGACGCGCCGGGCACGGCACGTACACCCCGCGCTCCACCTGTCAGTACCTCAACTAGGAGTGGCGCCCATGGATTTCGGACTCGTCCTGCAGACGGATCCGCCCGCCTCGAAGGTCATCAGCCTGATGAAGCGGGCCGAACGCAACGGCTTCACCTACGGGTGGACCTTCGACTCCGCCGTGCTCTGGCAGGAGCCGTTTGTGATCTACAGCCAGATCCTTTCCAACACCTCGAAGTTGAAGGTCGGCACGATGGTCACCAACCCGGGCACCCGCACCTGGGAGGTCACCGCCTCCACCTTCGCCACCCTCAACGACATGTTCGGCAACCGCACGGTCTGCGGCATCGGCCGCGGCGACTCCGCGATGCGGGTCGCGGGCCGCACCCCGAACACGCTGGCCCGGATCAGCGAGGCCATGAAGGTCATCAGGGCGCTCGGCTCGGGCCAGGAGGCCGACCTCGGCGGCACGGTGATCAGGTTCCCGTGGATCAAGGAGGGTGCCGAACTCCCCGTATGGATGGCGGCGTACGGTCCCAAGGCACTGAAGATGACCGGTGAGGAGGCCGACGGGTTCATCCTCCAGCTCGCCGACCTGTACCTCACCGAGTACATGGTGAAGGCCGTCAAGGATGCCGCTGTCGCCGCGGGGCGTTCGGCGGACGAGGTCAAGATCTGTGTGGCCGCCCCGGCCTATGTCACCGCGGACGACTCGCCCGAGGCACTCGCCCACGCGCGCGAGCAGTGCCGCTGGTTCGGCGGCATGGTCGGCAACCACGTGGCCGACCTGGTCTCGAAGTACGGCGAGCACTCGGCCGCCGTACCCGACGAGCTGACGGACTACATCAAGGCACGCGAGGGGTACGACTACTCGCACCACGGGCGCGCCGACAACCCGGACACCGCGTTCGTGCCCGACGAGATCGTCGACCGGTTCTGCGTCATCGGCCCGGTCGAGAAGCACATCGAGAAGCTGAACGCGCTGCGCGAGCTGGGCGTCGACCAGTTCGCCGTGTACGACATGCACGACGCCCAGGAAGCGACGATCGACGCGTACGGCTCGCAGGTCATCCCCGCCATCAACGCCTGACCCCCGGCCCCCCACACCTTGTTCCCCCCTCTCCTCCCCGCCGTCCCGGGGTGGAGAGGGGCCCAGGGCCCCCGCACGGCCTGTCCCGTCCCGCTCTGACCGATTGGCCTGCTCATGACCGAAACAGTCCCCACGGGGGCGCCGATACCGCAGAACGCCGGCCCCGACGGCCGCGTCGAACTCGCCGCCGGGGCCTTCCCCGCCGACAGCCCCTTCGCCAACGAGGACCTGCGTCCCGTACCGCTCTCCGAGCGCAAGTGGACGACGTACAACTTCGCGGCCCTGTGGATCTCCATGGCGCACTGCATCCCCAGCTGGACCCTGGCCTCCGGCCTGGTCGCGCTCGGTATGGACTGGAAGCAGGCCGTGTTCACCATCGCGCTGGCCAACATCATCGTGCTGGTGCCGATGCTGGCGACCGGGCATGCCGGACCCAAGTACGGCATCCCGTTCCCGGTGCTCGCCCGTGCCTCGTTCGGGCTGCGGGGCGCCAACATCCCGGCGCTGATCCGGGCGGCCGTGGCCTGTGGCTGGTTCGGCATCCAGACCTGGATCGGGGGCAGCGGCATCTTCGTGCTGGGCTCCAAGCTCACCGGAGGTCACTGGGAGGACGCGGGCAGGATCGCGGGCAACCCATGGCCCCTGTGGCTCTGCTTCCTGCTGTTCTGGGCGCTCCAGATCGCGATCATCTACCGCGGCATGGAGTTCCTGCGGCACTTCGAGAACTGGGCCGCGCCCTTCGTGATCGTCGGCGCCCTCGTCCTGCTGATCTGGATCGCGGTCAAGGCCGACGGGTTCGGCGCGCTGCTGGACCAGCCCTCGAAGCTCGGCTGGGGCCCCGACTTCTGGCCGGTCTTCTTCCCGTCCCTGATGGGAATGATCGGCTTTTGGGCGACTTTGTCACTGAACATCCCTGACTTCACCCGGTTCGGTGCCAGTCAGAAGGCGCAGACCTGGGGACAGTCCCTGGGGCTTCCCACCACCATGACGCTGTTCGCGGTCCTCGCCGTGCTGGTCACCTCCGGCTCCGAGGTCGTCTACGGCGAGGCCATCTGGGACCCGGTCGCGCTGGCGGCCAAGACGGACAACGCCTTCGGTCTGCTCTTCGCACTGATCATCGTGCTGGTCGCCACGATCTCCGTGAACATCGCGGCGAACGTGGTCTCACCGGCGTACGACCTGGCGAACCTGGCCCCGAAGTTCATCAACTTCCGCACGGGCGCGCTGATCACGGGCGTCGTCGGCATCCTGATCTTCCCGTGGAAGCTGATCTCCACGCCGGAGTTCTACATCTTCACCTGGCTCGGCGTGGTCGGCGGCCTGCTCGGCACGGTCGCGGGCATCCTCATCGCCGACTACTGGATCGTGCGGCGCACGGTCCTGCACCTCGTGGACCTGTACACGCCGGGCGGCCGCTACTGGTACACCAACGGCTGGAACTGGCGGGCGATCGCCGCCTTCGTGGTCGGCGGTCTGCTCGCGGTCGGCGGCTCGTACTCCGCGGTGGGCGCGGACGGCAAGAAGACGGGGCCGTTCCCGACCGACGGGCTGATCCCGTTCCTCAAGCCGCTGGCCGACTACGGCTGGGCGGTGGGCCTGGGCGCGTCGCTGCTGCTGTACGTCGCGCTGATGCTGCCGAAGGGAAAGGAACAGGAGGGCATCGCGGCCTGACAGGTCGCTTCGCGAGCGCCTCGCGAGTGTTTCGCGCGCGTGGAGGGCGGTCGGAACCTGCTTGGTCAGGCCTTCCGGCCGCTCTCCAGCGCCGCCACTGCCTCCTTGGCGGCCTTGATGGCACCCTTGTTGATCTCGTCCGTACTCGGAGCCTTCTTCGACTCGAAGTCGCTGCCGTTGTACGTCACGGTCACCAGCGCGTTGGACGCCTGGATGATGACCACACCCTCACGGGTCTGCTGCTTGTTCTCGGTGGTGAGGTTCACCACCGAGTACCCGGCGTCACCGACGCCCGGCACGCTTCCGCCGCCGCTCTTCTCGGAGATGTTCTCCTTGTACGACTTCGCGGCCGCGTCGTCGGACTCCGTGATCTCGAAGGACACGTCGAGCCAGCGGTAGTCGTACCCCTTGAGCGCGTTCCAGGAGCAGGTCCGGCGCAGGTTCGTGTCCGTCGAGGGGATCTCCTTGCCGGCCGTCTTGGCGCCCGGCACGAGCGACTTGAGGGTCGCCGCGCTGATGCTGCCGCAGGGCGCGGGGGCCGAGGAGTACTGCTTCGTGACGGCTGCCGTGGACGCGCCCGAGGGCGACTCGGCGGCGCGCTGCGGCGTCGACTCCTTGTCGGCGGCCGGTGTCGCGGCCGGGCCCGACGTCAGCGCCCAGCCCGCCGCGGCGAGCACGACGACGGGCGAGATGCGTGCGGTGAGGGCGATCGGCAGGGAAAGAGTTCGCACGGCGCACTTTTCGTGGGGGACGGACGGTGCGGACAGGTCCGCACTGCGGACGGGACGCCAGTTTCACATGTCTCCCTGTGGGGCGGAAGTGTGAACTCGCTCCGTGCCTGTGCCGTCACAGCGTCCCGCCGTCGATGCGTCATATGCCCGTTTATGTCCGGGCGATGGGCCGGTACAGGGCAGACTCGACGCGATCCACGGCCAGGAACGCCCCGTAGGCCACAAGGCGCACCAGGCACTGGTCGGTGTGCTCCGGGCGCCGCCAGGCCGCCACGTCCTCGTCGGTGATCCGGTACGGCGCGAGTGCGGCCAGCAGCACCAAGCGCGCGCCGGGACGCTCCAGCCGGTCCGGGAACCCGCTCAGGTCGAGGGGCGGATGCGAGCCGTCCCAATCGAGCAGTGTCTCCTCCACGAGGTCCTGGTCGTCGATGTCGAGGAGCCCGGCGCCTGTCATGGCCGCCCGGAGCAGCGCCGCGTACGCGAGGCCGACGGGAGTGCCGCCCGCCCACGCGGGGGCCTCACCGGGGTCCGGAAGGTCGAGCAGCGCCAGGGAGGCGCCGGGTCGGGCGGGGCGGCGTACGGTCCGGGCGAGGGTACGGCCCGCGAGGCTGCGTACGGCACGGAACCGCTGGACGTTGCCCGGCAGCAGGTTCTCGGTCAGCAGGGCCGACACGATCCGGTTGATGAAGTGGAAGGCGAACGCGGTGCCGAGATAGCCCGGGGCGTGCTCGCGTGGGAACGGATACGGCCCGGCGCCGAGTCCGCTCGGCACACGGCTGCGCCGGCCCCAGTCCAGCACACGCGCGTGCTCCTCGTTCTCCGGCCGCTCTCCCCGGACGATGCCTTCGGCGAGGGCGTGGTCGCCGGTGGCGTGCAACAGCATGGTGTGCGCGTCCACGCAGAACGGACACCGGTTGGCGAGCGAGACGCCGAGCGCCGCCAGCTCCTTGCCGGTGCGGCTGCCGGGGCCCGCGATCAGGGACTCGCGCATCAACGCCCAGGTCGAAGCCAGAAGTTCGGGTGCCGAGGCGAGGACCACGAAGGTGACGGGTTCGTCGATGCCGAAGTCACGGGACAGCTGTTCGTAGACCTCGGCGACACTGCCGGTTGCCGACTTGGGCGGCAGGGGGCGGGTGTAACGGAAGGGTGTGGACATGCACAGCAGACTGCGCCCGGCGGGTGCCCGCGGTCGTCGTACCGCCGAAGGGAGTTGGCGCTGCGCCGGTGAGCGCGGGAGGGGCCGGGGACTACTACGGGGGGAGTAGCGGGGGAGTTGTCCACAGGGCTGACGCCGGTGTCGGTGCGGCGGTCTAGCGTGTGGGCATGAGCGGGCACTCGGTCGACTCGGCCGCCCCCAGGCGGCTCGCCGATCTGGCCCTAGCGGTCGTGATCGGCACCCTCGTCGTGGTCGCGGCGGCCTTCGACGCCGACACGACCGCCCTCGACTACGTTCTCGTCGTGGTGAGTTCGGCCGCTCTCGCGTTCTACCGCACGGTCCCCCTGGTGGTGCTGGCCGTGTCCACGGCGAGCGGGGCGGCCTACGTCCTGCACGCCCACCCGGGGTCACTCGGCGCGCTGTCCGTCTTCGCCGCCGTGCACCTGGCGTCCCAGCTGGGGCACCGGGGCTGGGCCGCCGGGGCGAGCGGGGTCTTCCTGGTGGCGTACGCGACGGCGGGCCCGACCGCGCAGGAGGCGGTGGAGAAGACCGCGCTGCTCGCGGGCTGGTTCGTGTGCGCGGTGGTGACGGGGCTCGCCGGCCGCAACTGGCAGGCGTATCTCCGGCAGACCGAGCAGCGCGCCCTGGAGGCCGAGCGGACCAGGGAGGAGGCCGCCCTGCGCCGCGCGGGCGAGGAACGCCTGCGGATAGCCCGGGAGTTGCACGACTCCCTCACCCACAGCATCTCCATCGTCAAGCTCCAGGCGGGCGTGGCCGTCCACCTGGCCCGCAAGCGCGGCGAGGAGGTGCCGCCGGCCCTGCTCGCCATCCAGGAGGCGGGCGGCGAGGCCATGCGCGAACTGCGCGCCACCCTGGAGATCCTGCGCACCGACGAGCCGACCGGCACCCCCGCTCTGCTCGTGGAGCGGGCGCGGGCGGCGGGACTCGCGGTCGACCTGAGCTTGGCGGGCGAGGAATGCGCCCTGCCCGCTCCACTCGACCGGGCCGTGTACCGGATCGTCCAGGAGTCCCTGACGAACGCGGCACGGCACGCGGGGCCCGCGAAGGTGCGGGTCGAACTGGCCTACGGCGAGGACGACCTGACGATTCGGGTGGACGACGACGGTGCCGCGGATCCGAGCCGTCCACCGCAGCCCGGCCATGGCCTCACGGGCATGCGCGAAAGGGTCACGGCTCTGGGCGGGACCCTGCACGCGGGGCCACGCGCGGAGGGCGGGTTCTCGGTGCGGGCGGAGCTGCCGTTGAGGGCGGGGGAGTCGGTGTGAGCGGGGCGCGGAGTGGCTTCTCGGCGGGCGAGGGGAGCGGGATCGAGGGCGGGCAGCGGATTCCCGGTGTGTGGGGAGTTGGCCGCTGCGGCGTGCAACGGCTACTCGGTGCGCGGGGAGATGGCCACCGTGGCCTGCAACGGGTTCTCGGTGTGCGGGTGATCGGCCACCAGGTCGCGGGCCGGCTCTCGGCGGGCGCGGGACCGGCCTCGGGGGTGTCGGCGTGAGTGGTGCGAAGGACGGCTTCTTCGTGTGCGTGGAGGTGCCGACGTGATCAGGGTGGCGCTCGTCGACGATCAGGCGTTGATGCGGGCCGGGTTCCGGGCCCTGCTCGACGCCGAGGACGGCATCGAGGTGGTCGGGGAGGCGGCGGACGGTGAGCGGGGTGTCGAGCTGGTGCGCGCGCAGGTACCCGACATCGCGCTGATCGACGTACAGATGCCGGTGATGACGGGCATCGAGGCGACCCGCCGGATCGCCGCGGATCCGGAGCTGGCGGCGGTGCGCGTGGTGATCCTCACCAACTACGGCCACGACGAGTATGTCTTCGAGGCCCTGCGGGCGGGCGCGAGCGGCTTCCTGCTGAAGGACACCGAACCGGCCGACCTCCTCCAGGCCATCGAGGTGGTGGCCCAGGGCGAGGCGCTGCTGTCTCCGGCCGTCACCCGCACCCTGATCGGCGAGTTCGTCTCCCGCCCACCCGACCGCTCCACCGCCCCCGGCCTGGAATGCCTCACCCGCCGCGAACGCGAGGTGACCGCCCTGGCCGCCCGCGGCCTGACCAACGAGGAGATCGCCGAACACATGGTGATCAGCCCATTCACGGCCAAGACGCACATCAGCCGCGCCATGACCAAGCTGGGCGCCCGGGACCGGGCCCAACTGGTCGTGTTCGCCTACGAGTCGGGGCTGGTGACCGCACGCGGCGGGTGAAATCCCGTTGCCCGTCCCGGCCGGCGATCAGCACTCTGGAGCGATGACGGAGACGACACCGCGGATGCGCGAAGAGATCCTCGCCTACTACGCCCGGGGCAAGGAGGACGCACGGCTTAGGCCGGGAGGCGCCCCCGCCGGGCGGCTGGAGTTCTGGCGCACGCAGGAAGTGCTGCGGCGACTCCTGCCCGCCCCGCCCGCGCGGGTGCTGGACGTCGGCGGTGGCAGCGGCGTGCACGCGGAGTGGCTCGCGGAGGACGGGTACACCGTCGAACTCGTCGATCCGGTACCGCTCCATGTCGAGCAGGCGGCGCGGTTGCCGGGGGTGACCGCCCGCCTCGGGGACGCGCGCGAGCTGGCCGCCTCCGAAGCCGCGTACGACGTGGTGCTTCTGCTCGGCCCGCTGTACCACCTCCCCGAACGGACCGACAGGGTAAAGGCGTTGGCTGAGGCGTACCGGGTGGCCAGGCCAGGAGGGTTTGTCGTCGCGGCCACCATCAACCGGTACGCGCAGCTGCACGACCTGCTGCGGGAGGAGCGCTACTTCACCCCGGAGCACCGTGAACGCACCGACACCGTCCTCGTGGACGGCAGGCACCCGTACCACGACGAGGGCTTCTTCACGGTCGCCCACTTCGCCCAACCGGGCGAGGTGACGGCGGAGTTCACCGACGCTCGGTTGGCCGTCGAGGGCCAGTACGGCGTCGAGGGTGTCGCCTGGCTGATGGGCGGTGTCGAGGACTGGCTGGACGACCCCGGGCGCCGGGAGACCGTACTGGCGGCGTGCCGGCACATCGAGTCCGAGCCGACGCTGTTGGGTGCGAGCGGACATCTGCTGACAGCGGGCAGACGGCCTGAGTGACCATCTGCCCGACGGTGACAGGCAGGGAAGGGGAACTCGGGGTTACCGGGGGTCCGGAACGTCGCGCGAAAGGGGCTTCGTACAGGTGGGGTGCGGTACTTGGAGTTCTCGTGTGATCGCAAAATCTTCGTAGACCGGTCGGCGTGGAATGAATGGATCCATCGACGCGACTGCTTCGGACCGGCCGAGGCGTGCGCCCGACCCGCGAGGCCCTCGGTCATCCCGCCCAGCGCCCAGAGCGTGATGCTCTGGACCGGGATGCCCCTCCTGCGGGCCGCGATCGCGTGGGCGGCCTCATGCGCTGGCAGGCTCCCGAGCAACAGCAGGGCCCCTGCCAGACCGGCGAGCGTGTACGTGGTGTTCGACTGGTCCGGAATCCAGTCGGGCAGCGTCCGGCCGCCCAGGCTGTACCCGAAGTATCGCTGAGTCGTGCAAGTTCCTCCACGCCGTGCTTACCAGGTGGCCTCGGCATGGGCCTCGTGATCCCCTCCACCAGCGTTCTGCTGCTCCAGCTCTCCGCCCCCGCGGAGGCCGGCGCCAATCCGGGACCATCTCACCAGGGCGCTGCTACCGCGGAGTTGGGACATCTGACTCTG
The DNA here is from genome assembly GCF_044903305.1 of Streptomyces sp. NPDC019531. Taxonomy (NCBI): domain Bacteria; kingdom Bacillati; phylum Actinomycetota; class Actinomycetes; order Kitasatosporales; family Streptomycetaceae; genus Streptomyces; species Streptomyces sp. NPDC019531. The sequence goes on from NZ_JBJDQL010000045.1 coordinate 40,421, forward strand.
GCTGGAGTCGTGGTTCCGGTTCGAGAATCCGTAGCGGCTTCGGAATCAAAGGCCTCACAAGCAGAGCTGGAAGGATCAGACATGACGACAGCACATACCCGCAAACCGAAGTGGATCAAGCGGACCCTGATCGGCACCGCGGTGGCAGCGATCGCCGCAGGCGGTATCGCTGCCACCGCGAACGCGGACGACCTCGGGACGATCACCAACTACGCCCCGGGGTACGTGTTCAATAGCCCGACTCCCGACCGGAACGAGGTGGAGTCCACGGTCATGGACGGCGCCTTAGCCGCCTGCCGCAACGATTACCCGGCGGCGACGAGCGCCTCGCTGATTAGCTACACGCAGGAAGGTCCGGGCGGCCCGGTCACGAGCCAGTGGAACTGCGGCACGTAAAACGCGTGACCACTCCGGGCAAGCCTCGGCGGCACCACACGCCGCGCTGAGGCCGGACGGCCGTGAGGGCGTCGTGGTCGGCGGCGGGCTGGGTCCGGCGCTGCCCGGCCTCCTCCCGAACCGCCCCAAAGTCCGCCGAGCGTGAATACCCGCCAAGACTCCGACCGCCACCGAACATGAAGCCCCGGCACAACTCAGCGAGGAAAAGTCGGAGCCGAAGCAGGAAAACGATGGCAATAACGTGATGAGCGTCACCGATAAAGGCGCCTGTCACGAGAGGACAACGCTTGCTGAATACGGCAGCGGTAAGAAAAAGAGAAGAAAGTGAGGATTCATGCGCAAGAAGATTGCAATGATCACCGCGACCGCCGCGGTGGTCGCAGGCGCCGCACTGGCACTCGCCTCTCCCGGCAGTGCGGCGGTTCAGTTTCCCAGCTACTACAACTCCCAGGCCGAGTGTGAATCGGCGCTGACTACCGCGCAGGCCGAAACGGGTAGGAACGACCTTAACTGCGTGGCGACCATCGGTGACACCGTGCCTGGGCCGTGGCTGCTTCGCGCCGGAGGAAGCGGCTGATCTCAGCCTCGCGAATACCTCCTGCGGCAATCTCGTCACAGGAGGTATCAGCCTCAGTCCGGCAGATGGCTTCGATTTCCGGCTGACCTCGGACTCCTCGGTGCTCGGGCCCAGCACCTGCACGAATTGCCGAAAGGTGTCGGCCCCGAGGACCATCCGCTGCTCCTCGCCGTACAAGGCGAGGCGGCGGTCGAGGCCGGTCCAAACTCCCCAGATTCTCCCCAGGCCCGATCCTGAGTGCAGATTCGATCGTCCGACGCGCGTAAACAGCGAGGTGATAGCCCGTATGTTCACCACCCGCCCCACCCTCCAGGGCACCTTCGGCATGGTGTCCTCCACCCACTGGCTGGCCTCGCAATCGGCGATGGCGGTACTGGAGGACGGCGGCAACGCGTACGACGCGGCGGTGGCCGGTGCCTTCGTGCTGCACGTCGTCGAGCCGCACCTCAACGGCCCCGCCGGTGAGGTACCGATCCTGCTCGCCCCGGCCGGCGGGGAGGTGCGGGTGCTGTGCGGGCAGGGTGTCGCACCGGCCGGGGCGACCGTGGCCCACTACCGGGAACTCGGTCTGGAGCTCGTGCCCGGCACAGGTCCCCTCGCCGCCGCGGTCCCCGGTGCCTTCGACGCCTGGATGCTGCTCCTGCGCGACCACGGCACCAAGTCCCTCGCCGACGTCCTCAAGTACGCCATCGGGTACGCCGAGGACGGGCACGCGCCCGTGGAGAACGTCGGCGCAACCGTCGAGAGCGTACGGGAGCTGTTCGAGACGGAGTGGACGTCGTCGGCGGAGTTGTATCTGTCGGGAGGAGAAGCCCCCCGGCCCGGTTCGCTGTTCCGCAACCCCGCCCTCGCCGCCACCTGGAAGCGGCTGGTCGCAGAGGTGGCCGGGGCGGGTGACCGGGTCGCGCAGATCGAGGCGGCACGCGAGGTGTGGCGTACCGGCTTCATCGCCGAGGCGCTCGTACGGCAGTCCCGGCGGCCCACCATGGACACCAGCGGCTCGTGGCACACCGGCACGCTCACGGCCGCCGATCTCGCCGGGTGGTCCGCGAGCTACGAGGCGCCGGCGACGTACGACTGGAACGGCTGGACCCTGTGCAAGGCCGGCCCCTGGAGCCAGGGCCCGGTGCTCCTCCAGCAACTCGCGCTGCTGCCGTCCGAGCTGCCCCGGTACGGGTCCGCCGAGTACGTCCATCTCCTGGTCGAGGGCTGCAAGCTGGCCATGGCCGACCGGGAGGCCTGGTACGGGGACGCGGCCGAGGTGCCGCTCGCTGAGCTGCTCTCGGAGGAGTACAACGCGGGGCGGCGCGAACTCGTCGGCGACAAGGCCTCCTACGAGCTGCGGCCGGGCGGTCCCGGGGGGCGGGTTCCGCGGCTGAGCGCACACGCGCGCGTGGTCGTCACGGATGAGCCCGGGTTCAGCCCGATGGGGGTGGGTGAACCGACGGTGGCCAAGAGGCCGACTTCGGCGGTGCCGGGGGAGCCGGATGACGCGGGGCACCGCAACTCCTACGTCCCGGGGGAGCCCGAGGTCGGTCCTGACGGCACCACCCGGGGCGACACCTGCCACCTCGACGTCGTCGACCGCTGGGGCAACATGGTCGCCGCCACGCCCAGCGGGGGCTGGCTGCAGTCCAATCCCGTCGTGCCCGAACTGGGGTTTCCGCTCGGCACCCGGCTCCAGATGACGTGGCTGGAGGAGGGTCTGCCGAACTCCCTCACGCCGGGCCGCCGCCCCCGCACCACCCTCACCCCCTCGATCGCCCTGCGCGGCGGGGTGCCGGTCATGGCCTTCGGGACGCCCGGAGGGGACCAGCAGGACCAGTGGCAGCTGCACTTCTTCCTGGCCGTCGCCCTGCGCTCCCCGGTCCGCGGCGGCCTCGACCTCCAGGGCGCGATCGACGCCCCCAACTGGCACAACGACAGTTTCCCGGGGTCCTTCTACCCTCGGGGCATGCGGCCGGGGAGCGTCACGGTGGAGGCGCGGACGGATCCGGGGGTCGTGGAGGAGCTACGGCGACGGGGGCATGACGTGACGGTGGGGGAGCCGTGGTCGGAGGGGCGGTTGTGTGCGGTGGCGCGGGATCCGGAGACGGGGGTGCTGTCGGCGGGGGCGAACCCTCGGGGGATGCAGGGGTATGCGGTGGGGCGGTGACCCCCATGGCCCAGTGGCCCCCATGAGCCCGGTGGTCCCCATGAGCCCGGTTGCTCCGTGGCCCCGGTGGCTCTGGCGCTGAGGTGACCCCGGTGCCGAGGTGATGGCGGCTCTGCCGGGGGTGGGCCTGTTGCGCGGGGGCGTTCCGTGAGCGGGAACGCCCCCGCGACGGTTCGGCAGCCGGGACTGCCGGGGTGCGTGACCGGCCGAGCCCCCGAACTCACGGCCGCTCCCGCACGGCTCGCCAGTGTCGAGCCGCCCGGACGCCGCCCTCCTCGGATCCGGGTGTTCACGGTGATTCCACCCGGCATCCATCAGGCGGGCGGGGATTGTCAGTCCTGCGTGCTCTCATGGAGTCGTGATCGAAGACACGGAAACCATCGACGAGTTTCTCGACCGGCACGCGAGCGACGTGGAAGAGGCAGTGCGCAAGGCCGCCGCGGCCGAGATCATGCCGCGCTTCCGGCGACTCGCCGCGCACGAGGTCGACCAGAAGGCGGGCCCGCACGACCTGGTCACGGACGCCGACCGGCTGGCCGAGCGGTACCTCGCCGATGCGCTCGGCGCGCTTCTGCCCGGCTCCGTAGTGGTCGGCGAGGAGGCGGTCCACGCCAACCCGGCGTCGTACGAGGCGATACAGGGCGACACCCCGGTCTGGATCGTCGATCCGGTCGACGGCACACGGCAGTTCGTGCACGGCGACCCCGGTTTCTGCACCCTGGTCGCGCTCGCGCAGAGCGGTGTACTGCTCGCCTCTTGGACCTACGCACCGGCCTGGGACCAGCTGGCCACGGCGATATGGGGCCGGGGCGCGTTCCTCGACGGCGAGCGGCTGCACGCGGGCGCGCACGACCCGGGCCGGGACCTCCAAGTGGCCACCTCCCACCCGGACTACACGACGGACGCGGAGAAGCGGGCCCTGCTGAGCCTGTGGACCGAAGGCGTCGCACCGCGCCCGTGCGGCTCGGCCGGCCTGGAGTATCTGGCCATTGCCCGCGGCGAGTCGGACGCTGTCGCGTTCTCCTGGGAGGCGGCCTGGGACCATGCGGCGGGCCTGCTGCTGGTCGAGGAGGCGGGCGGCGCCCATCTGACCCTCACCGGAGACCCGTTCCGCATCACGGGAGGCAATGCCCTGCCGTTCACGGCCGCCCGGGACACGGCGACGGCGCGCAGGGTGCGAGGCCTGCTGGCGGGCGAGGTCTGACGAGAGGCTGGGGCGAGGCAAGAACAACGGGCAGAGGCAGGGGCAGGCTGGCAAAGGCAGGAGCGGGCAAGACAGGAGCAGGGGAGGGATCGAGAGCAGGGGCGGGCAGAGACGGCCGGGAAGAGTCAGGGCGAGACAGGGCGAGACAGGGCGAGACAGGGCGAGACAGGGCCAGGATGGCCGACGAGGGCGGCCCCGGCGCGCTGCGGAGCCCGAGCGCAAGTCTGTCCTGAAGGGCTCGCGAGACCTGATCACCCCGGCACACCGGGAGGGTGCTCCCGGCTGGACCGGGGCAGTCGGCGGGCGGAGAAGTCACCGCAGCCCGCCCACTGGCTCGACGCTCGACGCCCGACGCCCGACGCGGAGCGCTCACTCAGATCCGGAGCGCGGCGGCAGCCCGACGCCCCGGGACGCGCCCTTCAAGAGCAGCCCCGGCCCACTCGCCCCGGCGCATTCGCCCGCGGCCTCCGCCGACCGTCCCCTCACGAGCGGTCTCTCACGACCGCGCCCCCCAACCACGGCCCCCCACAACCGCGCCCGCCAACCCCGTTTCCCACGGCATTCCCGAGCCCGCCCCAAGGCCCGCCTCCCCCGACTTACCCCCGAACCGCAAGACTGTCAGTCCCCCGGCATATCCTGATCCTCTGGCCATCGGCTGACGAAGGGGTCCGAAGGTGCCGTCGATGCTCGATGCGGTCGTGGTGGGTGCGGGGCCGAACGGACTGACGGCTGCCGTGGAGCTGGCCCGGCGCGGTTTCTCCGTGGCCGTGTTCGAGGCGCGCAACACCGTGGGCGGGGGAGCCCGTACCGAGGAACTGACCCTCCCCGGCTTCCGGCACGACCCGTGCTCCGCGGCCCACCCCCTCGGCATCAACTCCCCGGCGTTCCGCGCCCTGCCCCTGGACCGCTACGGCCTGGAGTGGCTGCACGCCGAGCTGCCCATGGCGCACCCCTTCACCGACGGCACCGCGGCCGTGCTGTCGAGGTCGGTCGCCGAGACGGCCGCCTCGTTCGGACCGCGCGACGCGGGCACGTACCGGAGGCTCGTCGAGCCCTTCCTGCCCAAGTGGGACACCCTGGCCCGCGACTTCATGTCGCTGCCCCTGACCGCGCTGCCCCGCGACCCGGTCACCCTCGCCCGTTTCGGTCTCGTCGGCCTGCCCCCGTCGACGTGGCTGATGCGCCGCTTCCGGGACGAGCGCGCGAAGACCCTGTTCGCCGGGCTCGTCGCGCATGTCATGGCCCCGCTCGACGGCTTCGCCACCGGCGGCATCGGCCTGGTCTTCGCCCTCGCGGCGCACGCCCGCGGCTGGCCCGTGGCCCGCGGCGGTTCCCAGTCCATCTCCGACGCGCTCACCGCGTACCTCAAGGACCTCGGCGGCACCGTCCACACCGACTACGAGGTCAAGCGGCTCGACGATCTGCCGCCCGCCCGCGCCTACGTCTTCGACACCTCGCCCACCGCCCTGGCCCGCATCGCCGGTTTCGGCAGCTACTACGACGGCTACCGCTACGGCCCGGGCGTCTTCAAGGTCGACTACGCCCTGGACGGCCCCGTGCCCTGGACCGCGAAGGAGGCCCGCAGCGCGGGCACCGTGCAGATCGGTGCCGACACGGCGGAGATCGGTGCCGCGCTGCGTGCCGCGTCCCGGGAGGGCCGTGCGCCCGACAGGCCGTTCATGATCACCGTGCAGCCGAGCGTCGTGGACCCCGGCCGGGCCCCCGCCGGAAAGCACGTCTTCTGGGTCTACGGCCATGTCCCGAGCGGCTGGACCGGCGACCTCACCGACGCCGTCGAGCGCCAACTGGAGCGTTTCGCCCCGGGCTTCCGCGACCGCGTCCTCGCCCGCGCCACCGCGGGCCCGCCCGAACTGGCCGCCCGCAACGCCAACTACATCGGCGGCGACATCGCCTCCGGCGCGGTCAGCGGACTGCAGGTCATGCTGCGCCCCAAGCTGTCCCTGTTCCCCTACGGCACCCCGCACCCGGCCGTCTTCATCTGTTCGTCGGCCACCCCGCCGGGGCCGGGGGTGCACGGCATGTCGGGACACAACGCCGCGAAGGCGGTCTGGCGGAGGCTGCGACAGCAGGCCTGAGGTCCACGAGTGGGTCACCGTCGTCACCGTCGCCACCGGGTTGAGGGCAGAGGCCAATCGAGGAGGGCGTCGTTCTTGTCACCTTCTCTACTCGTGCGTAGGTTCGGACGGCGTGAGTAGGGTGCGTTCATGAAAGATCGCAAAGCGGTCTTCCGCTTCGGCTCCCGGTTCGCCGTACGCCCAGCCGACCTCGCCCAACTAGTCAGAGCACCCGCTGCGTTGAGCGTCCCCGGTGATGTGATCGCGGGAGCGGCCGCGGCCACGAACGGACGCCCGCTGAACGCGCGTGTCCTGGGCACGATCGGCTCCTCCGTCTGTCTCTACTGGGCGGGCATGGCGCTCAACGACTACGCCGACGCCGCCGTCGACGCCGTGGAGCGCCCCCAGCGCCCCGTGCCCTCCGGCCGTGTCCCGCGCCGGACCGCACTCGCCGTGGCCGGCGGCCTGACCGCCGCGGGCCTGGGCCTCGCCGCGCTGGCGAACGGCCGTCGCGGACTCCTCGGAGCGCTCCCTCTGACCGGCCTGATCTGTGCCTACGACCTGGGGCTCAAGTCCACTGCGGCGGGCCCGGCGACCATGGCGGCCGCCCGCAGTGCCGACGTACTCTCCGGAGCCCTCGCCGCCGCACCCGCGGGCGCGGCCCTGCGCCGGGGCGCCGTTCCCGCCGCCCTGGTCGGGGTCCACACCTACACACTCACCGTGCTCAGCCGCCACGAGATCTCCGGCGCCCCCGCCCGCGTACCGGCCACCACCCTCGCGGTCTCCACAGCGACCGCTCTGGCGGCGGCCCTTCCCGCGCTCCGCGCGGCCTCCCCGACCCCCGTCGACTTCGGCACCGCCGTCACCGCCACCGGAACCCTCGCCTACCTCGCCACCTACGGCATCGCCCAGGCCCGTGCCGTACCGGAGCCGTCGGGAGCGAACCTGCGGCGAGCCGTCGGCGCCGGAATCCTCGGGCTGATGCCGCTCCAGGCAACGCTCACGGCACGCGCCGGAGCCCCCGCCGTCGCCGCCGCGCTCGGTGTCGTCCACCCCCTCGCGCGACGGCTGGCCCGCCGCATATCACCCACCTGAGCCACGCCACCCCACTCAACCGGCAGAATCCGACCCCACGAGGCTCCCCCTCGGATTCGGCTACGGCACCAACGGCTTCGCCCCTCCCACCGACTCGCCGACGTCCTCGTGCCCCTCGCCGACCTCGGCTACGACGGTGTCGCCCCATCCTCGACCACGACCACCTCGCCCCGTACGCCGACGACCTGGCCCGGCGGGGTGACCGCACCGGCCCGTGGGCTCGACCACTGGGGCTGCCCGTTGCGGGGCGGCCTGGAAGAGTGGTGGTCATGACCACCATCACGATCGTCCAGGGCGACATCACCCGGGAGAGCGCCGACGCGATCGTCAACGCCGCGAACTCCTCCCTTCTCGGCGGGGGAGGAGTCGACGGTGCCATCCACCGCCGCGGCGGCCCCGCGATCCTGGCGGACTGCCGCAAACTGCGTGCCTCTCACTACGGCAAGGGCCTGGCCACGGGCAAAGCCGTCGCCACCACCGCCGGCGATCTGGACGCCCAATGGGTGATCCACACCGTCGGCCCCCGCCACAGCCGCGAGGAGGACCGTTCGGAGCTGCTGGCCTCCTGCTACCGAGAGTCCCTGCGCGTCGCCGACGAGCTCGGCGCCCGGACCGTGGCCTTCCCGGCCGTCTCCACCGGTATCTACGGCTGGCCGATGGACGACGCCGCTCGGATCGCGGTGGCGACCGTGCGAGAGACGCGGACCGCCGTCGAGGAGGTCCGGTTCGTGTTGTTCGACGACACGGCGTACCAGGCGTTCGCCCGGCACCTGTCCTGACCCGCGGTCACGGCCGGCACACCGTTACTGACGAACGCGTTCCGAGAGGAACAGCTGCGGCAGCTGAGCGGCAAGGACCGGTCCGCGGTCGCGGCGGCCGACCTCCTTGACTCAATCAAGTCCACGGTCGACAGCCTCCTCAAAGCCCTGAACTCACTGGACCTCGGCGGTGTGCTGAGCGCCGTCGGCGGCCTGCTGGGCAACGTACTCGGCGCGGTCACCGGCCTCCTCGCCCGTCTGCCCTTGTGTCGCCATGTCCCCAGGACCCCACAAACCCCGACAGGGTCATTGCCTCGGAGGTCATCGGGATCTAGGTTGAGTCGCATCCTGTGCCTCGAAGTCACCAATAGTGCACAGGAGTTGACGCTCCCTCAGTACGTACACCGCACTGTCGTCCCGAGGAAGGCTCCGCTGATGTCCCATCCGTATCTGCCCGCCCCCATCAGCCGTCGGCGTCTGCTGGAGGGAGGAGCGGCCGTCCTCGGCGCACTCGCCCTCTCCTCGGGTCCCCTGGCCGGCCGCGGTCACGCGGTCGAGGGTTCCCCGGAGTGGAACGGCGCCATCGACCTCTTCCGGGTGGGCACCGAGCCCCCGCACACCACCCTCATGCCGTACGCCAACATCGGCCAGGCCCTCACCGCCGACCGCACCCGTTCGCCGTACCGCCTGAGCCTCGACGGCAAGTGGAAGTTCGCCTACGCCGACCGCCCCGAGGACCGGGACACCGACTTCTACGGCACCGAGGTGGACGACTCGGACTGGGACACGATCCCCGTGCCCTCGGTTTGGCAGGTGCATGGCTACGACTTCCCGATCTACATCAACATCACCTACCCGTGGTGGGGCCCCAACGGTCTCGGCGAGGAGGCCCAGCCGCCCGCCGCCCCGACCCGCTACAACCCGGTCGGGCAGTACAGACGCACCTTCACCGTCCCGAAGGACTGGTCGGGCCGACGGACCTTCCTGCACTTCGAGGGCGTCAAGTCGGCGCACTACGTGTGGATCAACGGCGAACTCGTCGGCTACCACGAGGACTCCTACACGCCTGCCGAGTACGACATCACCCCGCACCTCAAGCCGGGCACCAACCAGATCGCCGTGGAGGTGTACCGCTTCTCCGACGGCGACTGGCTGGAGGACCAGGACATGATCCGGCTGAGCGGCATCTTCCGCTCGGTCCACCTCTACTCCACCCCGGCCGTGCACCTGCGCGACTTCAAGCTGGAGACCCCGCTCGGCGACGACTACACGTCCGCCGAGCTCTCGGTCACCGCGAGCGTGCGCGACTACGGCGGAGACAACCAGGGCCGCTACACCGTCGAGACCCAGCTCTACGACGCCGGCGGCCACGCGGTCTGGCCCCGCCCGCTTCAGCAGACCGTGGCGCTCGACGCAGGCGCCGAGACGACCGTACAGGCGTCGAAGGCCGTGCCCGCGCCCAAGCTGTGGTCGGCCGAGCACCCGAACCTGTACACCGCTGTCCTGCGGCTGCGCGACCCCGCCGGCAAGGTCGTCGAGACGCTCTCGCACCGCGTCGGCCTACGGGAGTTCGCCCTTAAGGACGGGCTGATGCGCATCAACGGCAAGCCCGTCTCGTTCCGCGGTACCAACCGCCACGAGATGCACCCGGACCGCGGCACCGCGCTCACCCGCGCGGACCTCGTGAAGGACATCACGATCATCAAGCGGATGAACATCAACTCCGTCCGCACCTCGCACTACCCCAACAACCCGCTGTGGCTCGAACTCGCCGATGAGTACGGTCTCTATCTGGTCGACGAGACCAACCTGGAGACCCACGGCATCCGCGGCGAGTACCCGGGCGACCACCCCGACTGGAGCGCGGCCTGTGTGGCGCGCGCCCAGAACATGGTGCACCGCGACAAGAACCACGCCTCGGTGGTCATCTGGTCGCTGGGCAACGAGGCGGGCGGCGGCAGCACCTTCGTGAACATGCGCGACTGGATCAAGTCGTACGACACCACCCGTGTCGTCCAGTACGAGGGCGACGACCGGCCCACCATCAGCGACATCCGCTCGGAGATGTACGAGAGCCCCACAAGTATCGAGCAGCGTGCCAAGGACACGGCGGACACCCGGCCGTACGTGATGATCGAGTACTGCCACGCGATGGGGAACTCCAACGGCAACTTCAAGAAGTACTGGGACATCGTCCGCCGCTACCCCGTCCTCCAGGGCGGCTGGATCTGGGACTTCGTCGACCAGTCCCTCAGCGAGCCCGTTCCCGTACGGCAGTTGCTGACCGAGAGCGGCCCCGGTGCACTGAAGGGCGAAGTCCTTCCCGCGAGCGCGAGGTTCGACCGCGACAAGGGCGTGTCCGGCGGCACGGTCTTCGCCCGTGACGCCCGCCTCGACCTCACCGGCTCGCTGACGCTGGAGGCCTGGGTCACCCCGAAGGTGACGGGCTATCACCAGCCCATCGTCGCCAAGGGGGACACCCAGTACTCCCTCAAACAGTCCGGGAAGACACTGGAGTTCTTCATCTACGGCGGCGGACAGTGGATCACCGCCAACTGGGCGCTCCCGGACGACTGGACGGGCAGGGAACACCACGTCGCCGGGGTCTTCGACGCCGACGCGGGCACCCTGACCCTGCACGTGGACGGCCAGATGAGGGCCACCCGGACCACCACCCAGAAGCCCAGCAGCAACACCGCTCCCCTCGCCCTGGCCGTCGATGTCGACAACCCCACAAGGGAGTTCAGCGGCACGATCCGCAAGGCGCGGGTATACGGACGTGCCCTGAGCGCCACCGAGCTGGCCTCCGACAGCCGGGGGCCCGGCGACGAGGGCGTGCGGTTCTGGTTCGACGCCGCGACCGTGGAGCTCAGCGAGAAGCGGCCCGCGCAGAAGACCTTCTTCGCGTTCGGCGGCGACTGGGGCGACAACCCCAACGACGGCGCCTTCGTCGCGGACGGCATCGTCACCGCGGACCGCGGGCACACCGGCAAGGCCGCGGAGGTCAAGCGGATCTACCAGGCGGTCAACGCGGCCTGGGCGTCGGGCGGTTCGACGGTGACCCTCACCAACGAGTACCTCTTCACCAACCTCAGGGAGTTCGAAGGGAGTTGGGCACTCGTCGCCGACGGCAAGGTGGTGCAGCGAGGCAAGCTGACACGGGATCAGCTGAACGTGGCACCGTTGTCGAGCAAGGAGATCACCATCCCGTACAAACTGCCGAGCACTCCGGCGCCGGGCAGCGAGTACTTCCTTCAACTCTCCTTCACCACCAAGGAGTCCACGCCCTGGGCGAAGGGAGGCTTCGAGGTGGCGGCGCAGCAGCTCACCGTCGACGCGGGCAGCCCGGCGGTGACCCCGGTGCCGCTGGCCAACGTCCCGGCGCTGGCGTACGAGGACGCCTACGGCCAAGTCACCGTCACCGGCAAGGACTTCTCCGTCGCCGTCGACAGGAGCAGCGGGACCATCACCTCGTACAAGGCCCACGGCACCCGCCTGATCACCTCCGGTCCCGTGCCCAACTTCTGGCGGGCGCCCACCGACAACGACCACGGCAACGGGCAGCACACCCGAAACCAGACCTGGCGCGACGCCGGTGTGAACCGCGAGGTCACCGATGTGAGCGTGCGGGCGCTGGGGGACCGGGCCGTCGAGATCAAGGTGAGCGGCACGCTGCCGACGACCACCGAGTCGACGTACACCACGACCTACACCGTCTTCGGCAACGGTGAGATCAAGGTCGACAACACCCTGCACCCGGGGGCGAGTTCACTGCCGTACATCCCCGAGGTCGGCACCGTTCTGTTCCTGCCCCGGCGCCTGGACCGGCTGCACTACTACGGCCGCGGGCCCGAGGAGAACCACTGGGACCGCAACGACGGTACGGACGTGGGGCTTTGGTCCGGGACCGTCGCCGACCAGTGGACCTCCTACATCCGCCCGCAGGAGAACGGCAACAAGACCGATGTCCGCTGGGCCGCGCTGACCGGCCGTGACGGGGTCGGACTGCTCGTCTCCGGTGAACCCCTCCTGGAGGTCAACGCCTCACACTTCACCCCGGAGGACCTGTCCAGCGGGGTCCGCCACGACTACCAGCTCACCCCGCGCGACGCGGTCGTCCTGCGCGTGAACCACCGGCAGATGGGCGTCGGCGGCGACAACAGCTGGGGCGCGCACACCCACGACGAGTACAAGCTGTTCGCCGACCGGGACTACTCGTACACCTACCGGCTGCACCCGCTGACGGATGTGACGCAGGCCACGGCAACCTCTCGGCGGCCGACGGCGACCACATAACGCGCCGGGGGTTGAGGAGATCGGCGCGCCAAGGGTGAGGCGCTCTGTTCGGGGGCGCCTCACCCTGCTGTTCCGGGGTCGCTACTCGGCCGTGTCGCTGAGTCCCAGCCGCAGATGCTCGACGTGGTACACCGCCTGGTCGAGGAGTTCGGCGACGTGGTGGTCGTGCAGCGCGTACACGACCGACCGGCCCTGACGCTCGCCGACGACCAGGCCCAGGTTGCGCAGCAGCCGCAGCTGGTGCGAGCACGCGGACTGCTCCATGCCCACCTCGGCGGCCAACTCCGTGGCCGGCAGCGGCCCTTCGCGCAGTCTCGCGAGGATCAGCAGACGGGACGGGGTGGAGAGGGCCTGGAGCGTGGTGGCCACCTTGGCGACGTTGGCCGCGTCCAGGCGTACGCGCTCTTCGGCGGTGGTGGTGACGGCTCCATGACCCATGGGCGGTATCTTACTCACTGCACATGAACAGATGAATGAGTCTTCATGTGTTCCTGTATGGTGCTCGGGTGTCCACGACTCTCGCTCCCGCTCGTGTCCCCACGTCCGCCCCGTCGGCACCCCGCCGCCGCACCCGTGTCCTGGCCCTCCCCGAGGCCCGCTGGGCGCTGGCGTCGACCGTCGCCTTCCTGCTCGGCCTCGCGCTGGACCTGGGAGACATGCCGTGGTGGGCGTATGGCCCGTTGTACGCGGTCGCCTATGTCACCGGCGGCTGGGAACCGGCCCTCGAAGGGCTGCGGGCGCTGCGGGAGAAGACCCTGGACGTCGACCTGCTGATGATCGTCGCGGCGCTGGGCGCGGCCGCGATCGGACAGGTCCTGGACGGGGCTCTGCTGATCGTGATCTTCGCGAGCTCCGGCGCGCTGGAGGCGCTGGCCACGGCCCGTACGGCCGACTCGGTGCGGGGTCTGCTGGATCTGGCGCCGTCGATGGCGACCCGGGTGACGGAGGACGGCGAGCAGACGGTTCCCGCGAGTGAACTCGCCGTGGGAGACGTCCTGTTGGTCCGCCCGGGCGAGCGCATCGGCGCCGACGGCCGGGTCCTGGACGGGGCGAGCGAGGCCGACCAGGCCACCATCACCGGCGAGCCCCTCCCGGTCGCCAAGGGCCCCGGCGACGAGGTCTTCGCCGGCACCCTCAACGGCACCGGCGCGCTGCGCGTCCGCGTCGAGCGCGACCCCGCCGACTCCGTGATCGCCCGTATCGTGACGCTGGTCGAGGAGGCCTCGCGCACCAAGGCGCCGACGCAGCTGTTCATCGAGAAGGTCGAGCAGCGGTACGCGGTGGGAATCGTGGCCGCCACGCTCGCCGTGTTCGCCGTCCCGATGATGTTCGGGGCCGACCTCACGGACGCCCTCCTGCGTGCGATGACCTTCATGATCGTCGCCTCGCCGTGCGCGGTCGTCCTCGCCACCATGCCGCCGCTGCTGTCCGCCATCGCCAACGCCGGACGGCACGGGGTCCTGGTGAAGTCGGCGGTCGCGATGGAGCGGCTCGGAGAGGTGGACGCCGTGGCCCTCGACAAGACGGGAACGCTGACGGAGGGAGCGCCGGAGGTGGCGGAGGTACGACCGCTGCCGGGGACGGGGCTCGACGAGGACGGCCTGCTCGCGCTGGCGGCGGCGGCCGAGCATCCGAGCGAGCATCCGCTCGCGCGGGCGATCGTGAGGGCGGCGCGGGAGAGGGGCATGAGCATCGCGGACGCGCGGGACTTCGCCGCTGTGCCTGGGCGCGGGGTGACGGCGGTGGTCGGGGGGCGGGTGATCGAGGTCGGGCGCGCGGCGGGCACGGGCGGTGCGGTGGCAGCCGTCCTCTCGGAATCCGGCGTGGCCGAGAGCCGGTATGCCGACGCCGAGGGGTGCGCGCTCGCCGGTCGTCCCGAGGCGGCCCTCCCCGTCACCGAGGACGGCGCCACCGTCGTCCTCGTGACCGGCGACGGCATCCCCCTCGGCACCCTCGCCCTCACCGACCGGCTCCGCCCCGACGCCCGCTCCACCGCCGCCGCACTCACCGCCCTGACGGGCACCGCCCCCGTCCTGCTCACCGGCGACAACGCCCGCGCCGCCGCCCGGGTCGCCGAGGCCACCGGCCTGTTGGACGTCCGCGCCGACCTGCTGCCCGAGGACAAGGTGGACGCCGTACGGGAGCTGCAGGACGCCGGACGCAAGGTGCTGTTCGTCGGGGACGGGGTCAACGACGCGCCCGCCCTCGCCACCGCCCACTCCGGCATCGCGATGGGGCGTGCGGGCTCCGACCTGGCGCTGGAGACGGCGGACGCGGTGGTGGTGCGGGACGAACTCGCGACCGTTCCGGCGGTCGTACGGCTGTCCCGGGCCGCCCGCCGGCTGGTCGTGCAGAACCTGGTGATCGCAGGCACCTTCATCACCGGACTCGTCCTGTGGGACCTCCTCGGCCACCTCCCGATGCCGCTCGGGGTCGCAGGGCACGAGGGCTCGACGGTCCTCGTCGGCCTCAACGGTCTGCGCCTCCTGCGCGAGTCCGCGTGGCGATCCGGGCAGGTCCAGGACCCGCGAGGTTGATGTCGGATTCTCGCCAGCCCGGTTCCGGCGGGTGGTCGATGCTGGACGCATGCAGACGGGGATGTACACCGAGACCGAGCGCTGTGTGCGCGCCGTGCAGTCGAAGGACGCGCGGTTCGACGGATGGTTCTTCACGGCCGTCCTGACGACCCGCATCTACTGTCGGCCCAGCTGCCCGGTCGTACCGCCCAAGCCCGAGAACATGACCTTCTACCCGAGCGCGGCCGCCTGCCAGCAGGCCGGGTTCCGGGCCTGCAAGCGGTGCCGACCCGACACCAGTCCCGGCTCGCCGGAGTGGAACCAGCGCGCCGACCTCGTGGCCCGCGCGATGCGGCTGATCGCCGACGGCGTGGTCGACCGCGAGGGCGTGCCTGGACTCGCCGCCCGCCTCGGCTACAGCACCCGGCAGATCGAACGCCAGCTGCTCGCCGAACTGGGCGCGGGACCGCTCGCCCTCGCCCGGGCCCAGCGCGCCCAGACGGCACGGATCCTCATCGAGACGACCACGCTCCCGATGGCGGACATCGCCTTCGCGGCCGGCTTCTCCGCTGTCCGCACCTTCAACGACACCGTGCGCGAGGTCTTCGCGCTCTCACCGAGCGACCTGCGCGCCCGGGTGCCGAGGAGGGCGGTGGGAGGCGCTCCGGGGATGCTGAGTCTGCGCCTGCCGTTCCGTGCGCCCCTCAACCCCGACAACCTCTTCGGCCACCTCGCGGCGACCGCGGTCCCGGGCGTGGAGGAGTGGCGCGACGGGTCGTACCGGCGCACGCTGCGACTGCCGTACGGACACGGCATCGTGGCCCTCACGCCCGAACCCGACCACATCGCCTGCCGGTTGATGCTGAGCGACCTGCGTGACCTGACCGTCGCCATCAGCCGCTGCCGCCGGATGCTCGACCTGGACGCCGACCCCGTCGCGATCGACGACCAGCTGCGCACGGACCCGCTGCTGTCACCGCTCGTGGACAAGGCGCCCGGCCGTCGTGTCCCGCGCACGGTCGACGAGGCGGAGTTCGCCGTACGGGCCGTGCTGGGCCAGCAGGTCTCCACGGCGGCGGCCCGCACCCACGCGGCACGACTGGTGACGGCCCACGGAGAACCGGTGGACGACCCCGAGGGTGGCCTCACACACCTGTTCCCGTCCCCCGAGGCACTGGCCGCGGTGGACCCCGTGTCGCTCGCGATGCCCCGTACCCGCCGTACGACCTTCACCACCCTGGTCGGCCAACTGGCCGACGGAACACTGCACTTGGGTGTGGAGTCCGACTGGTCGGAGACCCGCGCCTGCCTTCTGGGCCTCCCCGGCTTCGGCCCCTGGACGGTCGACGTCATCGCCATGCGCGCCCTCGGCGACCCGGACGCCTTCCTCCCGACCGACCTCGGAATCCGCCGCGCGGCCCAGGAGTTGGGCCTGCCGTCCACCCCGGCGGCGCTGACGGCCCGCGCGGCGGCCTGGCAGCCGTGGCGGGCCTACGCGGTCCAGTACCTGTGGGCGACCGACAGCCACCCGATCAACTTCCTTCCCGTATGAGCACGTTCAAGGACGCTTCATGACCAGGCAGCACACCGTGATCGACAGCCCCTACGGCCCCCTGACCCTCGTCGCCGACGACGGCGTCCTGTGCGGCCTCTACATGACAGACCAACGCCACCGACCGCCGGAGGAGACCTTCGGCGAGCCGGACGACGGCTGGTCCCAGGAGGCCGAGGAGCAGCTGAAGGCCTATTTCGCGGGTGAGTTGAAGGAGTTCTCGCTGCAACTGCGCCTGCGCGGCACGTCGTTCCAGGCCGCGGTCTGGCGGGAACTCCAGAAGATCCCGCACGGCGAGACCCGCACCTACGGCGAACTCGCCGACGCCCTCGGCAGTCCCAAGGCCTCCCGTGCGGTCGGCCTCGCCAACGGCAGGAACCCGATCGGCATCATCGTCCCCTGTCACCGCGTGGTCGGAGCGGACGGCAGCCTCACGGGCTACGGCGGCGGACTGGAGCGGAAGCAGCGGCTGCTGGACTTCGAGCGGGGGGCGGCGCTGTTCTAGCCGGGGCTGCTCTGGTCGGAGCGACTCCGGACACGCTCCGGACACGGTTCCGGCACGACCGCGTGCCGCGCGCGTCACGCATGCCGGACCGCCTCACCAGGTCATGGACACCGCTCGACTCGGACCGTGTGGACCGCCGCCGTGTGGACCCCCGCCGTTGGACCCCCGTCTAGGACCCGGGCACAAGGCCGCGTCGATACCAGAGGCCCGCCTTTCCGCCTAGGTCCGCCGGGTCGGCGGGTCCGACGGGGACGAACCCGGCTCTGGTCAGCACCTTCTGGGACGCGGTGTTCTGGTGGGCTGCGGCGGCGCGCAGCGTGCGCAGTCCGTACCGGGCCACCGCGAGTCGGCACAGTTCCCGGACGGTCGCCGTCGCCACGCCCTGGCCGGCGGCGTGCTGGGCGACCCGGTAACCGAGTTGCGCCATGCCGTCCTCGATGTCGACCAGGTTGAACCTGCCGAGTACCGAGCCGTCCTCGGCGACCAGTACGTGAAAGGCGCAGAGGCCGGTCTCCTGCTCGGCCAGCCGGGCGTTGAACTGCTCGGTGAACCGGTCGAAGTAATCGTCGCCGCGGTCGGAGACGGACGCGGCGAAGTAGGCGCGGTTGGCCAGCTCGAAGGCCAGGACCGCCGGGGCGTGATCTGCGTGCAGCCGCCGCAGTTCGGGCATCGGCGCCGACCTCAGCTCTGGGGGCTCAACGTGCGGAGCAGCGCGGGCAGTGCCGTGCCGATCGGTTCCCTGATCACGTCGTCGGCGCGTTCGTCGTACGGCGTCGGCTCCGCGTTGACGATGACGAGCCGCGCGCCGTGGTCGGCGGCGACGCCCGCGAGGCCGGCGGCGGGCTGGACCTGGAGGGTGGTGCCGACGGCGATGAAGATCTGGCAGGCCTTGGTGATCGCGACGGCTTCGCCCAGCACCACCGGGTCGAGACGTTCACCGAACATCACGGTCGCCGACTTCAGGATGCCGCCGCAGTCCAGGCACGGCGGGTCCGCCTCCCCGGCCTCGACGCGGGCGAGAGCGTCCTCCATCGGGCAGCGTGTGTGGCACTTCGTGCACACCACCTGCCTTGCGGTGCCGTGCAGTTCGAGGACTTTGCGGGCGGGCGTCCCGGCGAGCTGGTGCAGCCCGTCCACGTTCTGCGTGATCACCCGCACCGGCACTCCGGACTTCTCCAGCCCGGCCACCGCCAGGTGCGCGGCGTTGGGCTCGGCCTTCAGCGTGCGGTTCGCGCGCCGCATCTGCCATGACCGGCGGCGGATCTCCGGATCGCCCATGTAGTAGTCGTACGTCACGAGCTTCTCGGCCTCGGGATCACGCCGCCACAGACCGTTCGGGCCGCGGTAGTCGGGGATCCCGGAGTCGGTGGAGATACCGGCGCCGCTCAGGATCGCGACGAGGGGCTTGGTCATGGTGCCGAGGGTAGGACGGGTGATCCGGGTGCGGCGAGTGGATATCGGACCGGTCGGAGCGCTTGGGCTCGGGTGTACCCGTCGTGGAAGTCATGGCCGACGCGTCAGCCCACCCGGTGCCCGTTCTCCAGCTCCGCCGTGCCCGATCCGTCCGCCAGTACGTCCAGCGCGGCCAGAACCCGGCGGCCGAGGGAGCCCTGCAGATACTCGGTGAGTTCTTCGCGCGGTACGAGGCGCCAGGACAGCAGTTCCTCCTCCTGGAGGCGGATCGCCTTGAGGTCGGCGTCGGTGAGGACTCCGCCGTCATAGAGGTAGGCGACCACCGGCGGGCGGGCCGTCCCGTGCACCCAGTCCACCGCCAGCAGCCGCCCGAGCTCACGGTCCAGGCCGATCTCCTCCGTGGTCTCGCGGCGCGCGCCCTGGCGCGGGGTCTCGCCCTGGTCGGACTCGATCGTGCCGCCCGGAAGAGCCCAGCCCTCACGGTAGTTGGGCTCGACGAGCAGCACCCGGCCGTCCGCGTCCCGGAAGAGCGCGGCTGCACCGGCGAGGATGCGGGGGAGACCGGCGATGTACGTGGCGAAGTCCTGGATGGTGGTCACCTTCGAAGGGTAACCAGCTTCCGTGCGCTCCACGGCGGCCTGTTGAGGTGCGCCCTGCGCCACGGTGAACCCTTGTAGTGGACTACCTGCCCCTCCTCCACCGGCACCTGGAGGGCACCGGCATGGCCGCGCGGATCGTCGCCGTCGTGGTCCCGGCCGGGCCGCCGCACAAAGGGCTTCCGCACAATCGAGAGCGTGGCGCTCATGGTGCTGGAACCGCGGGACCGACGGCCGGTCCGACCGCACAGGTCGAGGTTCGTTCCACTGGGGGAGTCCACTGGGGGAGTCCAAGAGCCCGTCCGCCCTCGCCTCCGCCGGGCTCCCTCAGCTCTCCGCCCTCGCCAACCTCACCGTCCGCTCCGCCAGTTCACTGATGTGCACCCCGTCGAACCCGAACACGGCGCTGCGCACCCGGTCCTCCAACGGCTCCTTCCACTGTGCCGGGATCGCGTCCGCACCCGTGAGCACACCGGCCACCGAACCGGCCGTCGCTCCGTTCGAGTCGGTGTCCAGGCCGCCCCGAACCGTCAGCGTGATGGTGCGGGTGAAGTCGCCGTCGCCGTAGAGGAGCCCGGCGGTCAGGACGGCGGCGTTCGGGATCGTGTGGATCCAGCCGAACCCGGTGCTCTCCTCCGCGACCGTGGTCAGGGTGTCCTCCCAGGTCATGCGCGTGTCGTGGAGGGAGACGACCCGGCGTACGGTCCGCGCGAGGCGGCTGCTCGCGGGGATCACGGCGAGTGCCTGGTCCACGGCCCGCCGCACGGTGTCCGCCGTGAACGCCGCCGAGATCAGCGCCGCCGCCCACATCGCCCCGTACACACCGTTCCCGGTGTGCGAGAGCACCGCGTCCCGGCGGGCCAGGGAGGCGGCGCGGCGCGGGGCCCCGGGGCAGGTCCAGCCGTAGATGTCGGCGCGGATGAGCGCTCCGATCCACTCCTGGCACGGATTGTCGTACGTCGCCGTCAGTGGCGGTTTCAGCCCGTTCGCGAGGTTGCGATACGTGGCCCGCTCCGCGGTGAACGTCTGCAGATACGGCAGCCTCAGCAGCCACAGGTCGCCCACCTGCTCGGTGCTGAAGCCGAAGCCGTGGGTCTCCAGGAGGTGGAGGCCGAGGATGGCGTAGTCGACGTCGTCGTCCCGGCAGCTGCCGTGGATGCGGCCGCGCACACACTCGCGCCACTCGGGCCGCAGTTCGAAACCGTCGCTGTCGCCGACGGGCTCGGGCAGGTAGTCGGTCAGGGGCAGGGCGGCGGCCTGCCGGAGATAGCGGTCGATCCGGTCCCGCGTCCACAGGTCGCCCTGCTCGACCGGCTTGCCGAGCATGTTGCCCGCGATCCGGCCCAGCCAGCCCCCGAGGATGCGGTCGGCGAGCTCTGGCTCAGTGCCCACAGGGGTCATAGCTCCGGTTTACCCCAATCCGCGAGCCCGCACAGAGGGGGCGTAGCGCCTTCTCAGCTTCGGACGGTGCATGACGGCGGGGGGCGTCTCCGGTTAAGGTCGCAGCGGCGCGACTGGCCTTGGCCTGCGCGAGGCCCGGAGAGCAAGGGGAAGACGTGACACAGCGCGTGCTCATTGCCGCGGACAAGTTCAAGGGTTCGCTCACGGCCGTACAGGTCGCGGAGCGGGTGACGGCCGGGCTGCGCCGGGTCGTGCCGGACGTGGAGGTGGAGGCGCTGCCCGTCGCGGACGGCGGTGACGGCACCGTCGCCGCGGCCGTCGCGGCAGGGTTCGAGCGCCGGGAGGTGGCGGTCGCCGGGCCCCTGGGCCAGGAGATCACGGCCGCCTTCGCGGTACGCGCGGAAACCGCGGTCGTGGAGATGGCCGAGGCCAGCGGCCTGCAGCGGCTGCCCGCGGGCGTCTTCGCCCCGCTCACGGCATCGACGTACGGCTCCGGAGAGCTCCTGCGCGCCGCGCTGGACGCCGGTGCCCGCACGATCGTGTTCGGCGTCGGCGGCAGCGCCACCACCGACGGCGGCGCCGGAATGCTCTCCGCACTGGGCGCCCGCTTCCTGGACGCCGACGGCGAGCCCGTGGCCCCCGGCGGCGGAGGCCTCGCCGACCTCGCCACGGCCGACCTGTCGGGCCTGGACCCGCGGCTCGCGTCCGTCGAGTTCATCCTGGCCAGCGATGTCGACAACCCGCTGACCGGCCCCAAGGGCGCCCCCGCGATCTACGGTCCGCAGAAGGGCGCCTCCCCCGACGACGTGGAGATCCTGGACGAGGCGCTGGCCCACTACGCCAAGGTGCTGGAGGAGGCCGTCGGCGCGAAGGCCGCCGAGTACGCCGCCTCGCCGGGCGCAGGCGCGGCGGGCGGCATCGGCTACGGCGCCCTGCTCGTCGGCGCCGAGTTCCGCCCCGGCATCGAGGTCATGCTCGATGTGCTCGGCTTCGCGCCCGCGCTGGAGTGGGCGGACCTGGTGATCACCGGCGAGGGCTCCCTCGACGAGCAGACCCTGCACGGCAAGGCCCCGGCGGGCGTCGCCGCGGCCGCCCGCGCGGCGGGCAAGGAGGTCGTCGCCGTGTGCGGTCGCCTCGCGCTGCCGCCGGAGGCCATCGGCAGGGCCGGCATCCGCCGCGCCTACCCGCTCACCGACGCCGAACCGGACATCCAGCGATGCATCTCGGAGGCGGGCCCGATCCTGGAGGACGTGGCGGAGCGAATCGGCCGGGACTTCCTGACCTGAGCCGCGGGCGGGAGCCGGGGGGCCGTCGCCCGCGGTCGGGCACCCGCGCCGGGCACGGCGGCCGTCGGTCACCTACGCCAGGGTGCTCTCGCCGTGAGCCGCCAGCGGCAGGCTGTGAGCCGTCCACGCCGAGATGCCCCGCCGGGGGTGGCCCGAGCCGCGGTGCTTTCGTCGAGAGCCGGAGCCGCAGCTGACAGCCGCCGACATCCAGCGGCCTGCGCCGCGGCATCCCCGCCCTCGGTCACCCGCCACCGACACCCCCGCCGCCCCTCACCTCCGCGCCCCCGACAACCGATACGCGTCCAGCGCGGCGTCATCTCGATCAGGTCCCGCGGCCGGGCCGGCGACCGGGACGTCAGCTGCTCCAGCCGACGTAACCGGTTGCGGCCCTGCTGTCCATCGACTCGTACGACATCGGCTTCGGCGTGGCCCAGAACTTCACCGACCCGAAGTCCCCGCCCTCCCGCCAGAGCGTGATCCTCCAGCCGGACAAGAGCGTGACGGGCGCCATGAAGGTCGTACGGGAGGCGGGGCCGTCGGAGGTGGCGGAGGCGTACACGCAGGGGGCCTGAGAACGGCCCAGGGGCTCGAACCGGAATCGGTTCGAGCCCCTGGACCCACGAACAATCGCTACGGCAGCTGGGCCGCGCGGGCCTCGCGCCTGTTGCCCCGGAAGTTGTTCACCCGGCGGGCCGTGGCGAACAGAGGGATCACCGCGCCCATGACGAGCTGCAGGGCGCAGCCGGTCTGGAGGAGCAGCTGGCCGCTGGGGGCACCGAAGGCCCAGGCCGTGAGCAGGCCCATCGCCAGCACGATCCAGGAGAGCATCGCCACCGCGAGCCGCCCCCGCGGCTTCGGGTACTCCACCCGGCTCACCATCAGCCACGCGGTGCCCAGGATCGCCAGGAGCGTCGCCACGAAGGGCAGCTCCAGAAGCACGATCGCGACCACCGTCAGCGCGCCGAAGGGGGACGGCATGCCCTGGAACATGCCGTTCGCCGGCGTCACGCAGGAGAATCTGGCCAGCCGCAGGACCACCGCAAGCAGCACCACCACGGCCCCCACCGCCGCCACCCGCTGCGAGGCGTCGTCGGCGACCATGCCGTAGACGAGCACGAAGTACGCCGGCGCGAGGCCGAAGCTGATCAGGTCGGAGAGGTTGTCCAGCTCCGCGCCCATCGGGGACGAGCGCAGCTTGCGCGCCACCAGGCCGTCGAACAGGTCGAAGACCGCCGCGCACAGCATCAGGATGACCGCCGTGGCCGCGCTGTTGCGCGCCATGCCGGATTCCTGGCTGTCGGTGAGGTGCGGGATCAGGATGCCGGTGGTGGTGAAGTACACCGCCATGAAGCCGCATGTGGCGTTGCCGAGGGTGAGGGTGTCCGCTATTGAGAGGCGGAGAGAAAGAGGCATCTCCTCGTCGTCGTCCGCCTCGTCGGCCTCGGGCACCCAGCCCGCCTGTGTCTCGGGATCAATCACGGTCAATGCGAGTCACCCCAGCCACCGTCTTCTGGCCGACCTCGACCGCGACCTCGACGCCCTCGGGCAGGTAGATGTCGACGCGCGAGCCGAAGCGGATCAGACCGATGCGGTCGCCCTGCTCGACCTTCGTGCCCTGCGGGATGTAGGGGACGATACGACGGGCCACCGCGCCGGCGATCTGGATCATCTCGATGTCACCGAGTTCGGTGTCGAAGTGCCAGACGACGCGCTCGTTGTTCTCGCTCTCCTTGTTGAACGCCGGAACGAACCCGCCGGGGATGTGCTCGACGGACGTCACTGTGCCGGAGAGCGGCGCGCGGTTGACGTGGACGTTGAGCGGGCTCATGAAGATCGCGACGCGGGTGCGACCGTCCTTCCACGGCATGATGCTCTGCACCACACCGTCGGCCGGGGAGATGACCCGGCCCTGGGCGATCTCGCGCTCGGGGTCGCGGAAGAACCACAGCATGCCCGCCGCCAGCGCGGTGGTGGGCACGGCGACGGCCTTCGCGACGCCGGAGCGGCGCGCGCGCAGCAGACTGACGGCTGCGGTGGCGACGGTCGGAAGGAGCCACGGCGATGCTCCGCGCGCGAGGCGTACGCCTGCCCGGCTGTCGCGAGGTGCAGAGGTTTGGCTGTGGGGCATGGATGACCTTCGTAGCGGATGATGCCGCGCACTAGACGGGGGACGGCGGCTTTCCGGGATCGTACCGGTCGCGGGCCACAACTGGGCAAGCCAGGAAGCCGAGTCGGCGGCTGAAGAGTGCTGACGGGGTGTGACCTTCTTCTCCAAGAAAACACCCCGTATCCGGACATCTATCCCTGGAATCGATACTCTTCGAGCAGTCGTCGACCGATGATCATTTTCTGGATTTCGGCGGTACCTTCACCGATCAGCAGCATCGGAGCCTCCCGGTAGAGACGCTCGATCTCGTACTCCTTGGAGAAGCCGTAGCCGCCGTGGATCCGGAAGGCGTCCTCCACGACCTCTTTGCAGTACTCGGAGGCGAGGTACTTCGCCATCCCTGCCTCAAGGTCGTTTCGCTCCCCGGAGTCCTTTTTGCGTGCCGCGTTGACCATCATTGCATGCGCGGCCTCGACCTTGGTAGCCATCTCGGCCAGCTTGAACTGGATGGCCTGGTGCTGGGCGATCGCCTTGCCGAAGGTGTGCCGCTGCTGGGCGTACCCGACACCCAGTTCGAAGGCACGCTGAGCGACGCCGCAGCCACGCGCCGCCACGTTGACGCGGCCCACCTCGACCCCGTCCATCATTTGGTAAAAACCTCGGCCCGTGACCCCGCCGAGCACGCGATCGGCCGGAAGCCGCAGGCCATCCATGATCATTTCGGTGGTGTCGACACCCTTGTAGCCCATCTTGTCGATCTTCCCGGGGATGGTGAGGCCCGGGCGGACCTCTCCGAAACCGGGCTCCTTCTCGATCAGGAAGGTCGTCATCGACTTGTGGGGTGCGGTGCCCTCGGGGTGTCCTTCATCACTTCTGACGAGAACGGCGACCAGATTTGATGTTCCGCCGTTCGTCAGCCACATCTTCTGACCGTTCAGGACGTACTCGTCGCCGTCCTTGACCGCCTTGGACGTGATGGCGGACACGTCCGAGCCGAGAGCCGGCTCCGACATCGAGAAGGCGCCCCGGACGTCGCCGGCCGCCATGCGCGGCAGGAAGTGGTCCTTCTGCTCCTGCGTGCCGTGCTGCTTGAGCATGTACGCCACGATGAAGTGGGTGTTGATGATGCCGGACACCGACATCCACCCGCGGGCGATCTCCTCGACGCACAGCGCGTAGGTCAGGAGGGACTCGCCCAGACCGCCGTACTCCTCGGGGATCATCAGGCCGAACAGGCCCAACTCCTTGAGCCCGTCCACGATCTGCTGCGGGTACTCGTCGCGGTGCTCCAACTCGGTCGCGACCGGGATGATCTCCTTGTCCACGAAGTCCCGGACGGTGGACAGGATCTCCTGCTGGATGTCCGTCAGACCGGCGGTCTGGGCGAGGCGTGCCATGGGTGTCAGCCCTCCTGAAGTTCCGGGCGGCCGGGCTGCTCGCCGCCGCGCTCCTTGATGTAGGTCTCGGTGGGCACCATGACCTTGCGGCGGAACACGCAGACCAGCGTGCCGTCCTGCTTGTAGCCCTTGGTCTCGACGTACACGATCCCGCGGTCGTTCTTCGACTTGGAGGGCCACTTGTCGAGCACGGTCGTCTGGCCGTAGATCGTGTCGCCGTGGAAGGTCGGGGCCACGTGCTTCAGCGACTCGATCTCCAGGTTGGCGATCGCCTTGCCGGAGACGTCCGGGACGGACATGCCGAGCAGCAGGGAGTAGATGTAGTTCCCGACCACGACGTTCTTGCCGAAGTCCGTGGTCTTCTCGGCGTAGTTGACGTCCATGTGGAGCGGGTGGTGGTTCATGGTGAGGAGACAGAAGAGGTGGTCGTCGTACTCCGTGACCGTCTTCCCGGGCCAGTGCTTGTAGACCGCCCCGACCTCGAACTCCTCGTAGGTGCGCCCGAATTGCATGTCCGTCACGCCTCCGGGATCTCGAACTTCGACGTACGGGTCATCCCCGCCGCCCGTCCCTTGCCGGAGATGACCAGCGCCATCTTGCGGCTGGCCTCGTCGATCATCTCGTCGCCGAGCATCGCCGAGCCCTTCTTGCCACCCGCCTCGGACGTGCAGTAGTCGTACGCGTCCAGGATCAGCTCGGCGTGGTCGAAGTCCTCCTGCGAGGGCGAGAAGATCTCGTTGGACGCCTCGACCTGGCCCGGGTGCAGCACCCACTTGCCGTCGAAGCCGAGCGCGGCGGCACGCTGGGCCACCTCGCGGTAGCCCTCGACGTTGCGGATCTGCAGGTAGGGGCCGTCGATCGCCTGGAGGTCGTTGGCGCGGGCCGCCATCAGGATCTTCATCAGGATGTAGTGGTAGGCGTCCGCCGGGTAGCCGGGCGGCTGCTCGCCCACGACCAGCGACTTCATGTTGATGGAGGCCATGAAGTCGGCCGGGCCGAAGATGATCGTCTCGACGCGCTGGGACGCCGTCGCGATCTCGTTGACGTTGTTGAGGCCCTGGGCGTTCTCGATCTGCGCCTCGATGCCGATCCTGCCGACCTCGAAGCCCATGGTCTTCTCGATCTGGGTCAGCAGGAGGTCGAGCGCGACGACCTGCTGGGCCGTCTGCACCTTCGGCAGCATGATGCAGTCGAGGTTCTGGCCGGCCCCCTCGACGACGGTCACGACATCGCGGTATGTCCACTCGGTCGTCCAGTCGTTGACGCGCACGACCCTCGTCTTGCCGGTCCAGTCACCCTCGTTGAGGAACTTGACGATGGTGTGCCGCGCCTCGGGCTTGGCGAGCGGGGCGCACGCGTCCTCCAGGTCGAGGAAGACCTGGTCCGCCGGGAGGCCCTGCGCCTTCTCCAGGAAGCGGGGGTTGCTTCCCGGTACCGCGAGACACGAGCGGCGGGGACGCAGACGGTTGACGGTCATGCGGGGACCTCCAGGGGGTCGAGCTTGTTCGCTTTCCGGATCTCGTCGACGATGCGGCCGATGATGCCGGTGATGTCGAAGTCCTTCGGGGTGAAGACGGCGGCCACTCCGGCGGCCCGCAGCTGCTCGGCGTCTCCATTGGGGATGATCCCACCGGCGATGACGGGTAGATCTGTGGCACCGGCCACACGGAGCCGTTCGAGTACATCCGGCACGAGCTGCGCGTGCGAGCCGGACAGGATGGACAGGCCGACCGCGTGCACGTCCTCGGCGAGTGCCGCGTCCACGATCTGCTCAGGGGTGAGCCGGATGCCCTGGTAGACCACCTCGAAGCCGGCGTCACGCGCGCGTACGGCTATCTGCTCGGCTCCGTTGGAGTGCCCGTCAAGGCCCGGCTTGCCGACCAGGAAGCGCAGCCTGCCGACGCCGAGGTCCTTGGCGGTCACCTCGACCCGGCGGCGGACGTCGGCCATGGCCGAGCCCTCCTCCGCGGGGACCGCCACCGGCGCCGACGAGACACCCGTGGGCGCCCGGAACTCGCCGAACACCTCCCGCAGGGCCCCGGCCCACTCGCCGGTGGTGGCACCCGCGCGGGCGCACTCCAGGGTGGCCTCCATGAGGTTGCCGGTGCCCTTGGCGGCCTCCTTCAGCTTCTCCAGCGCCTTGCACGGGCGCGGGTGATTGAAGGGCGGCTGGTAGCGCGTGTCGCGCCAGTTCTGGAGCCCGGCGATCACGCGGGCCTCGACGGCCGGGTCGACCGTCTGGATCGCGGTGTCCAGGTCGGCCGTCAGCGGGTTGGGCTCGGTCGTCTCGAAGATGTTGACGCCGATGATCTTCTCCTGCCCGGACTCGATACGAGCCCGGCGCTCGGCGTGCGACGACACGAGCTGCGACTTCAGGTAACCCGACTCGACGGCGGCCATCGCGCCGCCCATCTCCTGGATCCGCTCGATCTCCGCGAGGGACTCCTCGACCAGCTTGCTCACCTTCGCCTCGATGACGTGCGAGCCCTCGAAGATGTCCTCGTACTCCAGCAGATCGCTCTCGTACGCCAGCACCTGCTGCATGCGCAGCGACCACTGCTGGTCCCAGGGTCGGGGCAGGCCCAGCGCCTCGTTCCAGGCCGGCAGCTGCACGGCACGCGCGCGTGCGTCCTTCGAGAGGGTCACGGCCAGCATTTCAAGGACGATCCGCTGGACGTTGTTCTCCGGCTGCGCCTCGGTCAGACCGAGGGAGTTGACCTGGACGCCGTAACGGAAGCGGCGGTGCTTGGGGTTCTCGATGCCGTAGCGCTCACGGGTGACCTGGTCCCAGATACGGCCGAAGGCGCGCATCTTGCACATCTCCTCGATGAACCGGACGCCCGCGTTCACGAAGAAGGAGATACGGCCGACGACGTCACCCATGCGCTCCTGCGGCACCTGCCCGGAGTCCCGGACGGCGTCGAGGACCGCGATCGCCGTCGACATCGCGTACGCGATCTCCTGGACCGGTGTGGCGCCCGCTTCCTGGAGGTGGTAGCTGCAGATGTTGATCGGGTTCCACTTGGGGATGTGCGAGACCGTGTACGCGATCATGTCGGTCGTCAGACGGAGGCTCGGCCCCGGCGGGAAGACATGCGTCCCCCGGGACAGGTACTCCTTGACGATGTCGTTCTGGGTCGTGCCCTGGAGCTGGGTGATGTCCGCACCCTGCTCCTCGGCGACGACCTGGTAGAGCGCCAGCAGCCACATGGCGGTGGCGTTGATCGTCATCGAGGTGTTCATCTGCTCCAGGGGGATGTCCTGGAACAGCCGACGCATGTCACCGAGATGCGCGATCGGTACCCCGACCCGGCCGACCTCGCCGCGGGCGAGGATGTGGTCGGAGTCGTAGCCGGTCTGCGTCGGGAGATCGAAGGCCACGGAAAGGCCCGTCTGTCCCTTGGCGAGGTTGCGCCGGTACAGCTCGTTGGACGCCTCGGCCGTGGAGTGACCGGCGTATGTGCGCATGAGCCACGGCCGGTCCTTCTCCCGCTTGCCTGCGGCGGGCTGACGCTCAGTCATCTATGACCCCGGGTGTCTCAGATGTTGCGGAAGCGGTTGATGGCGTCGAGGTGCTGGGCGCGCATCTCCTCGTCGCGCACACCGAGACCCTCCTCGGGGGCCAGGCACAGCACGCCGACCTTGCCCTGGTGGAGGTTGCGGTGCACGTCGTAGGCTGCCTGGCCGGTCTCTTCCAGGGAGTACACCTTGGAGAGCGTGGGGTGGATCTTGCCCTTCGCGATGAGCCGGTTGGCCTCCCAGGCCTCGCGGTAGTTGGCGAAGTGCGAGCCGATGATCCGCTTCAGCGACATCCACAGGTAGCGGTTGTCGTACTCGTGCATGTAGCCCGAGGTCGAGGCGCAGGTGGTGATGGTGCCGCCCTTGCGCGTGACGAAGACGGAGGCGCCGAAGGTCTCGCGGCCGGGGTGCTCGAAGACGATGTCGATGTCCTCGCCGCCGGTGAGCTCGCGGATGCGCTTGCCGAAGCGCTTCCACTCCTTCGGGTCCTGGGTCTGCTCGTCCTTCCAGAACTTGTAGCCCTCGGCATTGCGGTCGATGATCGCCTCGGCGCCCATGGAACGGCAGATGTCCGCCTTCTGGTCGCTGGAGACGACACAGATCGGGTTGGCGCCGCCCGCCAGCGCGAACTGCGTGGCGTACGAGCCGAGTCCACCGCTCGCGCCCCAGATGAGGACGTTGTCGCCCTGCTTCATGTCGGCGCCGTTGCGGGAGACGAGTTGCCGGTACGCGGTCGAGTTGACGAGCCCTGGAGCGGCGGCCTCCTCCCAGCTGAGGTGGCCCGGCTTCGGCATCAGCTGGTTCGACTTGACCAGCGCGATCTCCGCCAGGCCGCCGAAGTTGGTCTCGAAGCCCCAGATGCGCTGCTCGGGGTCGAGCATCGTGTCGTTGTGGCCGTCGCTCGACTCCATCTCCACGCTCAGGCAGTGCGCGACGACCTCGTCGCCGGGCTTCCAGGCGTTGACGCCGGGGCCGGTGCGCAGGACGACGCCCGCGAGGTCGGAGCCGATGATGTGGTACGGCAGGTCGTGCCGCTTGGCCAGGTCGTTGGTGCGGCCGTAGCGCTCCAGGAACCCGAAGGTCGACAGTGGTTCGAAGATCGAGGTCCACACGGAGTTGTAGTTGACGCTCGACGCCATGACGGCGACCAGGGCCTCGCCCGGACCGAGCTCGGGCAGGGCCACGTCGTCCAGATGGATCGACTTGCGCGGGTCCTTGTCGCGGGTCTCCAGGCCCGCGAACATCTCCGTCTCGTCCTTGTGCACGGTGATCGCGCGGTACGACTCGGGGAGCGGCAGAGCGGCGAAGTCGGCCGGAGTCGAGTCCGGCGACTGGATCGCGTCCAGGATGTCCTTCACGGTCACGGTGTTGCCTCCGGCGATACGCGTCCTGAGGGAGGGACGCTGAGGGTTACGTCGGTGCCGTCGGTTCGGCGGGGATGGTGCTCGGCAGCGCTTTGTGGCGCGGGAGGTTGCCTGTGACGCAGGCGTCCGGGCGGGCGACTCGATGAGTTGCTGGGACAGCCGACGTACGAAAGGTCTCTGCACGCCGGCCGCCCGGACTCCTTTCAACGTAAGACACCGCGTGCCACCGTGCAAGGCACTGAGTGCCAGAGATTGGCCTCAGATGAAATCTTTACGTAACAAATGAGCGATGATCGATCGAACGAGGGCTGAAAGCTGCCTGAAAAGGGTCTCTGACATGCCAAAACGGCCACCCCGAAGGGTGGCCGTCCTCACAGCGTCGAAGGCCGCTCAGCGCTCCTTGAGCGCCTGCTCGATGGCCCGCATCACCTCGTCGAGCGGCGCGTCCGTCCGCGCGACCGTGACCAGCACCTCGCCCTGCGAGGACACCGTGGCCGGGGCCGGCCGGGGTGAAGTCTCCCGCCCGGCGCCGATGCCCGTCCCGAAGGTCTTGCGCACGATCGCGAAGGCGTGGTCCAGCTGTGCCTCCACGTCTCCCTGCCCCCCGGCCCGCAGCCACCGCCGCAGCACATGGTTGTGGGCCGTGACCACCGCCGACGCGGCGACCTCCGCCAGCAACGGATCGTCGTTCGCGTCGTCGTCGTGCGCGTGCTCGTCGAAGTGTCCGAGCAGATACCGCGTGAACAGCCGCTCGTAGCGGGCCACCGACGCGATCTCCGCCTCGCGCAGCGTCGGCACCTCGCGCGTCAGCTTGTAGCGGGCGACCGAGATCTCCGGCCGGGCCGCGTACATCCTCATGACTTCCTTGATGCCACGGCACACGGTGTCGAGCGGGTGCTCGTGCGCGGGGGCCGCGTTCAGCACCGCCTCCGCGCGGATCAGCGTGTCGTCGTGGTCGGGGAAGATCGCCTCTTCCTTGGAGCGGAAGTGGCGGAAGAAGGTGCGGCGGGCGACCCCGGCCGCGGCCGCGATCTCGTCGACGGTGGTCGCCTCGTACCCCTTGGTGGAGAACAGCTCCATCGCGGCGGCCGCCAGTTCTCGGCGCATCTTGAGCCGCTGGGCGGCCGCGCGGCTGCCTGCGGCACTTTCCGGCGCGTCGGGCGTGACTGGTGTTCGGGACGACTTGGCGGGCTGGGGCATGACCCGAACGTACTGCATGTGCGCAGGTTGGTGCGCGTGTCCGGGGTTTGTCCCGCCCGGGACCGGCGCGGTGCCGCCGGGCTCCGTCGGCGGGAGAAGGCTGCCCGGATCGAGCAGCCCGCCCCAGTCCTCGCCGTCTGTGAACCAGTCGCCGACGTCCTCAGCGGCGGGCATATTCGCGGAAGCCGCGGCCGGTCTTGCGGCCGAGGCAGCCCGCGGCCACCAGGTGCTCCAGGAGCGGGGCCGGAGCCAGGCCCGGGTCGCGGAACTCGCGGTGCAGGACCTTCTCGATCGCAAGGGAGACGTCGAGTCCGACGACGTCCAGCAGTTCGAAGGGGCCCATCGGGTAGCCGCCGCCCAGCTTCATCGCCGCGTCGATGTCGTCGAGGGAGGCGTAGTGCTCCTGGACCATCTTGATCGCGTTGTTGAGGTACGGGAAAAGCAATGCGTTCACGATGAATCCCGCACGGTCGCCGCAGTCCACCGCATGCTTCTTGATCCTGACGCAGACCTCGCGGACCGTCGCGTGGATGTCCTCGGCCGTCAGGACCGTGCGGACGACCTCGACCAGTTTCATTGCCGGTGCCGGGTTGAAGAAGTGCATGCCGATCACGTCCTGCGGGCGCGAGGTGGCGCGGGCGCAGGCGACGACGGGCAGCGAGGAGGTCGTGGTGGCCAGGACCGCGCCCGGCTTGCAGACCTTGTCCAGCGTCTGGAACAACTGCCGCTTGATCTCCAGGTCCTCGGCGACGGCCTCGACGGCCAGGTCGACGTCGGCGAACGCCTCGTACGAGCCCGCCGCGTCGATCCGGGCCAGGGTCTGCGCGGCCGCCTCGGCGGTCATCCGGCCCTTGTCGACGGAGCGGGAAAGCGACTTGCCGATACGGGCCTTCGCCGTCTGCGCCTTCTCCTCGCTGCGCGCGGCGAGGACGACCTCGTATCCGGCCTTGGCGAAGACCTCGGCGATACCGGACGCCATGGTTCCGGAGCCCGCGACACCGACGGAGCGGACCTCGCGGCCGGTGGTCTGCGCGGAGCCCTCCGTGGGCGTCAGCGCGTCCCGCACGATGGTCGCGCTGCCCGGGGCCTCGTACGTGTAGAAACCGCGTCCCGACTTACGGCCGGTCAGGCCCGCCTCGCTGAGCTGCTTGAGGATCGGGGCCGGGGCGTGCAGCCGGTCCTGGGACTCGGCGTAAAGGGCCTCAAGGACGGTGCGCGCGGTGTCGACGCCGATCAGGTCGAGCAGGGCGAGGGGGCCCATGGGGAGGCCGCAGCCCAGGCGCATCGCGGCGTCGATGTCCTCGCGGGAGGCGTACTTCGCCTCGTACATCGCGGCCGCCTGGTTGAGGTAGCCGAACAGCAGCCCGTCCGCGACGAAGCCGGGCCGGTCGCCGACCGCGACGGGCTCCTTGCCGAGGTCGACGGCGAGGTCGGTGACCGCGGTGACGGCCGTCGGCGCGGTCAGCACCGAGGAGACGACCTCGACCAGCTTCATCGCGGGCGCCGGGTTGAAGAAGTGCAGACCGAGCACACGCTCCGGGCGGGCCGAGTCGGCGGCCAGACGGGTCACGGACAGGGCGTTGGTGCCGGTCGCGAGGATCGTCTCGGGTCGCACGATCGCGTCGAGCTCGCGGAAGATCTGGTGCTTGATCTCGTACGACTCCGGAGCCACCTCGATGACGAGGTCGGCGTCGGCCGCGGCCCTGAGATCGGTGGAGGTGCGGATGCGGGCGAGGACGTCCGCGCGCTCCTGCTCGGTCAGCCGACCGCGCTCCACGGCGCGGGCGGTCGCGGTCTCCAGGGCGGCGACGGCCTTGGCGGCCGCGGCCTCGCTGACGTCGATGCCGACGACCTCGCGGCCGGCCGTGGCGAGGACCTCGGCGATGCCGGTGCCCATGGTGCCGAGGCCCACGACGGCGATCGTCTTGAGCGGGTACGGAGAGGTGTCGGACAGGGGAGTGGCCATCGCGGGACTCCAGGAATGAGGGTGACGACTGGGAGCGCGACCCGGTACGCCGAGGGGGCGCACCGGGTGCGTGAGGCATTGCGGAATGCGGGTGTTGCCGGGCTGCGAGCGCACACGCCCGGGCCGTCGTCGCGGGCATCGCACATGCCCGGAGAACGGTGGAAGCCGACCGGCCCTGTCCCAAGCCGGGTCGTACGACAACTGTTCTTGCGGCGGCTGCGTCACCAGGCCGGCGCAAGGAGTTCGCGAGTGGGTAACTCGCTCGTCTGAGCTTAACCGGTGGGTAACGAGCGCGCCAGTCCCCGGATTTGTGATGTACGTCCCGCGCTCCGGGCGGGCCGCCTAACCTCGGGTTCATGGACGAAGAGTTGCGATCGCTCACTCAGCGCTTACGGCAGGAGGCCGGGGCGTCGGCCGCCTACGACTGTCTCGTGGCGACCGAGGACCTCGACGAGCTGGCCGGAGTACTCGCCGAGCCCGGACAACCGCTGTGGGCCCGGGAGCTGGCCGCGTTCCGGCTCGGCGTCGCGGGGGACCGCCGGGCCTTCGAGTCGCTCGTCCTGCTGCTCAACCACCGGGACCCGCCGCGCTGTGCCGCGGCCGCGTACGCACTCGCATGTCTCGGCGACCCGCGCACGGCCCGCGCGGCCGCCGCCCTCGCCACCAACGAACTCCGCGTCGCCTACGCGCTGCACCCGGTCCGGCTCCTGGCCGAGCTGCGCGCCCCGGAGTCCGTGCCCGCGCTGATCACCACGCTGGAACGCCGGCTGCGTCCGCACGACCCCTACCGGCGCGTGGCCCTGGCCTGTGTGGAAGGGCTGGGCACACTGGCCGACGCCCGTGCCAGACCCGTGCTGAACGAGGCGCTCGCGCATCCGGTGCTCGCGGAGGCGGCGGTGCGGGCGCTGGGGCGGATTCCGAAGCCGGGGTGAGCCGACGGGCGGCGTGCGGGGAGCTGTGCGGCGCCGGGCCCGGTGAGTCGGCGGGCATCGGGCATCGGGCGTCGGCCGCGGCCCGCAGGTCGATGGAGGTGCGGACGCGTGGGAGGAGGCCGGATGGCCGAACGCCTGCGAGGACGCCGGAGCCACGCACGCGGGCCGAGGACGTCCGCGCTCCCGCTCGGTCCGTCGGCCGCGCTCCACGATGCGGGCGGCCGCGAGCGGTCAGCTGTGGAGCGTCCGTGCGTACCGCACCTCCGGTACCGGGACGCCGTCCGCCTCGAAGGGCTCCTCGGCGCCGTCGGCCTCGAAGCCCGCCCGTTCGTAGAAGCGGCGAGCCCGGGTGTTGCCCTTGAGGACCCACAGGTACATGCGGTCGTGGCCCGCGGCCGTGCTGTTCCACAGGGCCTCCCGCAGCAGGGCGTGTCCGATGCCGGTGCCGCACCGTCGCCGGTTCACGTAGACGGCGTACAACTCGGCGTCCGCCGTGCGGACTTCGCCGTCCCGGTACGGCCCGTGACAGGCCCAGCCCATGACCTCGCCGTCCCACTCGGCCACGAAGTTCACCACGCTGCCGTCGCCCTGCCCGAAGCGGGTGCGGTGCCGCTCGGCGTCCAGCGCCACACTCATCGCGTCGAGGTACGACTGCGGGATCAGGCCCCGGTACGCGCTCTGCCAGCCGCGGACACGGATCTCGGCCACGCGGTCGCAGTCGGCGAGGGCCATCGGGCGGATGAGGAGGCGATCGTCGTCCATGGCGGCACCCTAGGCACACCCGCCTGCTCTAGCCCCCGAATTATCCGTCGACCACCGTGAACGCCTCGACCTCCGCGACGAAACGGCCGCGGCCCAGCACCACATGGGAGTACTGGGCCGCCGGGGGCGACCCCGTCGGGGGCGGGAATCCTGGTCAGTTCACTCATGCGTCCATGGTGGACCACGGCACTGACAACGACCGTCCCCGACGGAGCGTCAGGCGCTCAGCCGCGGAAGCCGAGCAGCCCGTGCAACGCCGCGCCGCGCGAGGACGTCGACGCCGCCTTGGAAGTCAGCGGCTTCGGATCGGGCAGCGCCTTGCACACCGCGTCGGCCTCGCCACCGCCGCGCGGCACCTTGCCGTCGCTCAGGTAGGCGGCCAGGTACTTGTCCAGGCACGTGTTCCCGCTCAGCGTGATGCCGTGGTTCCCGCCCCCCTGCTCGACGACGAGACTGGAGCCCGCCAGCAGACGATGGACCGTCGCGCCGCCCTCGTACGGGGTGGCCGCGTCGTTCGTCGCCTGGAAGAGCAGCGCCGGCGGCAGCTTGCCGTTGGCGATGTGCACCGGCTTCAGCGACTTCGTGGGCCAGAACGCGCACGGCGCGTTGTACCAGGCGTTGCTCCAGGCCATGAACGGGGCCTTCTCGTACACGGCCCAGTTGTCCTTCTGCCACTGGCGCCAGTCGCGCGGCCAGGAGGCGTCACGGCACTGCACCGAGGTGTAGATGCTGTAGCCGTTGTCCCCGACCGCGTCCACGGCGGCGAAGTTCTCGTACGCCTCGACCAGCGGGTCGGCGTCCTTGCCGTTCACATAGGCCGCGAACGCCTCGGCCAGGTAGGGCCAGTAGCCGTTGTAGTAGCCGCCGGGGATGAAGGTGTCCTCCAGCTCCGAGGCGCCGACCTTGCCGCCCGCGGGCTTCTTGGCGAGGGCCGCCCGCATCGCGTACCACTTGGCCTCGATCTTCTCCGGATCGGTGCCGAGCTTGTACGTCGCGTCGTACTTGGCGATCCAGGCCATCAGGGCGCGGTGCCGGTCGTTGAAGGCGTAGTCCTGGCCCAGGTTGTCGTCGTACCAGACACCGGTCGGGTCGACGATCGAGTCCAGGACCAGTCGGCGCACCTGGTGCGGGAAGAGTTTGGCGTAGACCGCGCCCAGATAGGTGCCGTACGAGTAACCGAAGTAGTTGATCTTCTTGGCGCCGAGGGCCTGACGGATCGAGTCCATGTCCTGCGCGGCGCTGATGGTGTTGATGTACGGCAGTACGCCCGCGTACTTCTGGCCGCAGGCGGCGGCGAAGGACTTCGCGCGCTTGAGGTTGGCCTTCTCGATCGCGGGTGTGCTCGGCACGGAGTCCGGGCGCACCGGGTTGAAGTAACCCGGCTTGCAGTCGAGGGCGGGCTTGCTCGCGCCCACCCCGCGCGGGTCGAAGCCGACGACGTCGTACTGGGCGGCGACGGCCTTGGGCAGGCCGGAGGCGATGAAGCCGGCCAAGGTCACCCCGCTGCCGCCGGGACCGCCGGGGTTGACCAGCAGGGGGCCCTGGTACTTCTTCGCGGTGTGCGGGACGCGGGACAGCGCGAGGGTGATCTGCTGCCCGCGCGGGTTCGCGTGGTCGAGCGGCACCTTGAGGGACGCGCACTGCAGCGTCGGGTAGTCGGCGGTGCCGCACTTCTTCCAGGCGAGTTTCGCTGTCTGAGCGGCTTGGGCGGCTTGGGCGGATCGCGTGGCCTGCGGGGCGCTCGCGTCGGCGGGGACGGCGGTGAAGGTCCCGGCCACGACGACCGCGGCACCGCACAGCACGGCTGCGCGTTTTCTCATGAGGTCCTCCCAGGACGGAGGTTCCGGACCGCGAGGGTCACGGTCCACGCCGCATCGTCCCGGAAAGTACGCCCGGAAGAACGTGTTCTGACAATACTTGACCCGATTGGGTCGTCCGGTGCGCTCGAATGCTCTCAGATCAACGTGAGTTGGGTCGGTTCGGACATCGACTCGGCCTCGGGCTCCGGCTCGCGGATCCGTCGTGGCATCCCCGCGCCCGCGGGACCGATGCCGTATTCCTGGGCCAGCTCGTGGACCTGACGGGTGATCCGGCGCTGGTACCACTTGGGCGCGTAGGCGCCGTCCGCGTAGAGCCGCTCGTAACGGCGTACCAGGTACGGGTGCTCCCGTTCCAGCCAGGCCATGAACCACTCTCGTGCGCCCGGCCGCAGATGCAGCACCAGCGGGGTGACGGAGGTGGCCCCCGCGGCGGCGATCGCGCGCACGGTGGCCCGCAGTTGTGCCGGGTGGTCGCTCAGGAACGGGATCACCGGGGCCATCAGCACCCCGCACCCGATGCCGTGCTCCGTCAGTGTCCGTACGACGTCCAGGCGCCGCTCCGGAGCGGGGGTACCCGGCTCGACGGTGCGCCACAGGCCGGGGTCGGTGAAGCCGACCGAGACCGAGATGCCGACGTCCGTCACCTCGGCGGCCTGTCTGAGCACCTCCAGGTCGCGCAGGATCAGCGTGCCCTTGGTCAGGATCGAGAAGGGGTTCGCGTGATCGCGCAGGGCGGCGAGGATGCCCGGCATCAGGCGGTAGCGGCCTTCCGCGCGCTGGTAGCAGTCGACGTTGGTGCCCATCGCTATGTGGTCGCCGGTCCAGCGGCGTGAGCCCAGCTGGCGGCGCAGCAGCTCCGGGGCGTTCACCTTGACCACGATCTGCGAGTCGAAGCCGAGTCCGGTGTCCAGGTCCAGATAGCTGTGCGTCTTGCGGGCGAAGCAGTACACGCAGCACTGCTTCCCCTCATAGATCGGCGAGCAGATCGTTCCTCGGCAGCACAGCGCGGGAGCTCTCGTGACCCGCCGCGTGGACCTCCCATCCGAAACCTGGGTCCACGTGGCTCCGACGCGATTGCGCCAGCGGGCCACTGAGACCGGCAAGCGTCCCCCCGTCCTTGCTCAGCCCGAGAGTTCGAGCTGACCCCACACGCGTATCTGCGGGGACGTATGTTCATGCACGCGCCGGTGTACCCAACGCCGCCTGTATGGGCACGGTTACGGTGCCCGACTGCGCGGCGTGCGCCTGGTCGACGAAGTCCCATACGAGCGCAAGGGCGTCGGGCGCGGTGGTGTTCTTTGTCCAGGTCGTGCTGTGCCGCCAGCATTCCAGCTCGAAGCGGTGCGCCCCGTGGGCGAGCTCCATGCGCCGGGCCCACGGCTGGCGTCGGCATGGGTGGCTGCGGTGGCTGTGACGCTCAGTCGCCTCCAGATGCTTCTGGATGATGTCGACGTGGTACCGGCTCGGGCAGGGTCCGCCCTTCCAGGCAGCCGTGGCCCTCCAGGAGATGCAGCACGGCGACCTCCCTGTCCTCGAGGAAGTTGCGTGGCGCTCTTGCCCTCGAAGGTGTTGCTGGGTCGAGGTGAACAACTGGTATGCGTATCTTGACGAGCCGATCGGATGGTTCGCAGAGGGAACGCTGCTGGACGACATGGTGGAGTGCGCCTTGAAGGAACTGCGTGAACTCGCCGCCGACCCCGGGGACCTCAGCGAGACCAGCATCGACTACCGCGAAGCGCTGCTGAGCTTCCTTACCGACAACGATGCCCACCTGCTGCACGATGAGGAGTTCCGGGCTGTCGACCGGGTGCGGGAGCAGCTAACCCAGGCGCGGGAGGCTGCATGGCGCTCCCTGGCTGAGCGCTCACCGGACCGAGGCCGACCGGTCAAGCTGCCACCCGACCCCCGTCATGAGCAGGCCGTCGTCGCGGAGTTCATGAGCGGCCTCGGCAACGCGGAGTCGGACGGCGCGGGCTGAACAGTTGCCCTCCCACGTCCGTCACACCCCTGCCCCACTAACAGGTCGTTGCAACACCAGCCCCTGAGGGTGTTGCGATGACCAAGCCAAGCCGGAAGGACGAACTGGTGGGCTTGATCCGCTTTGACGGACATCCGAGATCAGGGGTTCTGCCCCGGGAGGATGTCCATCATGGAGAGCATGG
>NZ_JBJDQL010000046.1:0-40866 GCF_044903305.1 Streptomyces sp. NPDC019531
CGGAACCGGAACAGGATCGTGGTCCGCTTGGCCAGCGAGGACCGGCCCCAGGTCACGAAGGCGTCCTTGGCGGCCTGGACCGCCGCGTCCACCTCGTCGACCGACGCGAAGGGGACCTTCGTGGTGACCGCGCCGGTCGCCGGGTCGGTGACCGGCCCGTAGTTGCCTGACGCGCCTTCGACGGTCTTGCCGCCGATCCAGTGGTTGACGATCTTCGTCATGACCGAGTGCTCCTTCACAGATGGCGGCGTCGGGTAGAGACGTGCCGTTCGTACAGCTCACGTGCCTTCACCGCGGACGGTCGGGTCGCGGTTTCGGCCACAGGTACATCCCACCAGGCCTGCGCGGGCGGCGGGCCCGACACAGTGTCGGCCGTTTCGGTCTCGACGTAGACACATGTGGGGATGTCGGCGGCACGGGCCTCGGCGAGCGCGGCCCGCAGATCCCGTACGGTCTTCGCGCGCAGCACGCGCATGCCCAGGCTGGCCGCGTTCGCGGCGAGGTCCACGGGCAGCGGCGCCCCCGTGTATGAACCGTCGGCAGGGGCACGGTGGCGGTACGCCGTGCCGAACCGCTCGCCGCCGACCGACTCGGACAGGCCGCCGATGGAGGCGTAGCCGTGGTTCTGCACAAGGAGCATCTTGATCGCGACGCCCTCCTGCACGGCCGTGACGATCTCCGTCGGCATCATCAGGTAGGTGCCGTCGCCGACCAGCGCCCATACGTTGCGGTCGGGGGCGGCCAGCTTCACGCCGATCGCGGCCGGTATCTCGTAGCCCATGCAGGAGTAGCCGTACTCCAGGTGGTACTGGTCCCGGGAGCGCGCCCGCCACAGCTTGTGCAGGTCGCCGGGGAGAGAGCCGGCCGCGTTGATGATCACGTCGGACTCGTCGACGAGGGCGTCAAGGGCGCCGAGGACCTGCGGCTGCGTCGGGCGTACGTCGATCTCGTCGGCCTCGTAGCAGGCGTCGACGCGCTGCTCCCAGCGCTCCTTGTCGAGCGTGTACTCGCTGACGTAGGAGTCCGCGACCCGGTGCTCATGCACGGCCAGGGCCTCGGTCAGCTCCGTCAGGCCGCTGCGGGCGTCCGCGACGAGCGGCATCCCGGCGAGCTTGTGGCCGTCGTACGGGGCGATGTTGAGGTTGAGGAAGCGGACGTTCTCTCCGGTGAAGAGCGTCCCGGAAGCCGTGGTGAAGTCGGTGTAGCGGGTGCCCACGCCGATCACCAGGTCGGCCAGGCGGGCGAGTTCGTCCGCGGTGGCGGTGCCGGTGTGGCCGATGCCTCCGACGTCCTGGGGGTGGTCGTAACGCAGGGAACCCTTGCCGGCCTGGGTGGAGGCGACCGGGATGCCGGTGGCCGCGGCGAACTCGGCGAGGGCCTCCTCGGCGCGGCTGTGGTGGACACCGCCGCCCGCGACGATCAGCGGGCGCTCGGCCGCCCTGATCGCCCTCACCGCGTCGGCGAGTTCGGTCGGGTCGGCACCAGGCCGCCGTACGACCCAGGTGCGCTCGGCGAAGAACTCCTCGGGCCAGTCGTAGGCCTCGGCCTGGACGTCCTGTGGGAGAGCGAGGGTTACGGCGCCGGTCTCGACCGGGTCCGTCAGCACGCGCATCGCCTGCAGGGCCGCCGGGATCAGCGCCTCGGGGCGCATGACGCGGTCGAAGTACCTGGACACCGGGCGCAGGCAGTCGTTGACGCTGATGTCTCCGGCGTACGGCACCTCGAGCTGCTGGAGGACCGGGTCGGCGACGCGGGTGGCGAAGGTGTCGCCCGGGAGGAGCAGGACCGGGAGGTGGTTGACCGTGGCGAGCGCGGCACCCGTGACCAGGTTGGTCGCGCCCGGGCCGATCGACGTCGTCACGGCGTGCGTGGACAGACGGTTGGACTGCCGGGCGTAGCCGACGGCCGCGTGCACCATGGACTGCTCGTTGCGGCCCTGGTGGTACGGCATGTCGTCGGCGTACTCGATCAGCGCCTGGCCGAGGCCGGCGACGTTGCCGTGACCGAAGATGCCCCAGGTCGCGCCGATCAGCCGCTGCCGTACGCCGTCGCGCTCCGTGTACTGGGCGGACAGGAAGCGGACGAGCGCCTGCGCGACCGTGAGCCTCGTCGTCGAGGTCTGCGGAGTCATCGGTAACCCCCTGCGCCTTCCACATGGTCCGGATGGAAGCAGATCCGCCACTCCCGGCCCTCACCCGGGCCCGCCATGACGTTCAGGTAGTACATGGCGTGGCCGGGCTGGGCGACGGACGGGCCGTGCCATCCGTCGGGGACGAGGACGATGTCGCCGGAGCGGACCTCGGCGAGGACGTCGGATCCGCCCTCACGGGAGGGGGATACGCGCTGATAGCCGAATCCGTTCGGGCCGTCGATCTCGTAGTAGTAGATCTCCTCCAGCTCCGACTCCTCGCCGGGCCGGGTCTCGTCGTGCTTGTGCGGCGGATACGAGGACCAGTTGCCGCCGGGCGTGATCACCTCGACCGCGATGAGCTTGTCGCAGTCGAAGGCGTCGGCCGAGGCGAAGTTGCGGATGTGGCGCAGCCGGTTGCCGCTGCCACGCTCCTCGATGGGGACCTCCGGCGCGGGGCCGTAGCGGGCGGGGAGTCGTCGCTCGCACTTCGCTCCTGCCAGGGCGAAGCGGCCTCCCGCACCGGAGGCGATCTTTGCCTGGGCGTCCCGGGGCACGTACGCGAAGTCGGTGGCTGACGCGAACACGCTTTCCCGGCCCAGGAGTTGGAACTCTTCGGTTCCTATTTGTACGGTACATCCGCCTTGCAGCGGGAGCACGATCCACTCGCTGTCACCGGCGGTGAAGGTGTGCGTACCGCCCGGCTCCAACTCGACGATCCGCAGGGCGCTGTAGTCCCAGCCGGCTCCCTTGGGGTCGATGTCGACGGTGTACTGGGCGTTGGACGCCGTCCCCTTCGGGAGATACAACTCGGTGCCCCTGGGGGCGTGCGGCTCGATGTTCGTCATGCGACGGCCCTCACAGCAGTCCTACGGCGGTGTCCACGGCGGCGGACACATCGCCGTCCGCCGGGTACAGCAGCGAACGGCCGACCACCAGGCCGCGCACGGTGGGCAGTTGAAGGGCACCCCGCCATTTCTCGTACGCACCGTCCTGGTCATCCCCGACCTCGCCGCCGAGCAGTAC
Source organism: Streptomyces sp. NPDC019531 (assembly GCF_044903305.1). Classification (NCBI taxonomy): domain Bacteria; kingdom Bacillati; phylum Actinomycetota; class Actinomycetes; order Kitasatosporales; family Streptomycetaceae; genus Streptomyces; species Streptomyces sp. NPDC019531. The sequence goes on from NZ_JBJDQL010000046.1 coordinate 3,155, forward strand.
GGCGGGCAGCGTGGAGGTCTCCATGACCTCCGCCATGTCGTCGGGGTTGTCGGTGACCGGGACCTTCAGCCAGGTGTAGGCCGAAGTCCCGCCGAGTCCGGACGCGATGGCGATGGACTTGGTGACCGCCTCGGCGGACAGGTCGTTCCTGACCTTGCCCTCGGTGGTGCGGCTGCTGATGAACGGCTCGACGAAGACGGGGAGTCGGCGGGCCGCCATGTCGTCGACGGCACGGGCCGTGGACTCCATCGTGGTGAGGGAGCCCGGGTCGTCGTAGTCGATACGCAGGAGCAGCTTGCCGGCGTCGAAGCCGAGGCGCTCGATGTCCTCGGGGCGGTGGCCGGTGAAGCGGTCGTCGAGTTCGAAGCTGGCGCCCTGCAGGCCGCCGCGGTTCATCGAGCCCATGACGACCTTGCCGTCGAGAGCCCCGAGGAGGAGCAGGTCGTCCAGGATGTCGGCGGTGGCGAGGACACCGTCGACGCCGGGGCGGGACAGCGCAAGGCAGAGGCGTTCGAGCAGGTCCGCGCGGTTGGCCATGGCGAACTTGCGGTTGCCGACACCGAGGGCACCGCGGGCCGGGTGGTCCGCGGCGACGATCATCAGTCGGCCGCTGTCGCCGAGCAGGGGCCGGCGGGGGCGGCGGGCAGCCGCCTCCGCGATGGCCTCGGGGCGCTGGGTGCGCAGCCGGACGAGTTCGGACACGTCGACGGTCACAGGACGGCTCCCGCGGTGAGGGCGGCGGCCACTTCGTCGGGTGTGGGCATGGCGGACGAGCACTCCAGTCGGGAGGCGACGATGGCACCGGCCGCGTTGGCGTGCCGCATGATCTTCTCCAGGTCCCAGCCCTCGAGCAGGCCGTGGCAGAGGGAGCCGCCGAAGGCGTCACCGGCGCCGAGGCCGTTGAGGACGTTGACAGGGAGGGGCGGAACCTCGGCGGAGTTTCCGTGTCGGTCGACCGCCAGGACTCCCTTGGGGCCCTGCTTCACCACGGCGATCTCGACGCCGACGTCCAGGAGGGCCTGGGCGGCTTTCCGGGGCTCGCGTACGCCCGTCGCGACCTCCACCTCGTCGAGGTTGCCGACGGCGACGGTGGTGTGGCGGAGGGCTTCCTGGTAGAAGGGGCGGGCTTCGGCCGGGTCCTTCCAGAACATGGGGCGCCAGTCGAGGTCGAACACCGTCGTGCCGGATTTGGCCCGGTGGGCGAGGGCCGCCAGCGTCGCCGTACGGCTCGGCTCCTCGCTCAGGCCGGTGCCGGTGACCCAGAAGATGCGGGTCTCGCGGATGGCGTCGAGGTCGAGCTCGTGGGCGTCGAGCTCCAGGTCGGGGGCCTTGGGCTGCCGGTAGAAGTAGAGCGGGAAGTCGTCCGGCGGGAAGACCTCGCAGAAGGTGACCGGAGTCGGCAGGCCGGGGACCGGGGTGACATAGCGGTCGTCGACACCGAAGCCGCGCAGGGCCTCGTGGAGGTAGGTACCGAAGGGGTCGTCGCCGGTACGGGTGATCACCGCGGTCTGCCGTCCCAGGCGGGCCGCGGCCACCGCGACGTTAGTCGCCGAGCCGCCTAGGAACTTGCCGAAGGTCTCCACCTGCGGCAGTGGGACGCCCGTCTGGAGCGGATAGAGATCCACTCCGATCCGTCCCATGGTGATCAGGTCGTACGCCATCGAGTTCCCTTCGTATCGGCTCTCCACGGCTTTCTAGTCCCGCATACCGAGTCCTGTCAATCCTTTGTCCAGACATTCGGACCATACCTTGACAGCGCTTACTGCTCGCACGGAAGCTGACCGGCATGACGTCGTTGTCACCTCAGTCCTCACTGTCCCGCATCCGCATCGGATCGGCTCCCGACTCATGGGGCGTGTGGTTCCCCGACGATCCCCAGCAGGTCTCCTGACAGCGCTTCCTCGACGAGGTCGCGGGCTCCGGGTACCAGTGGATCGAGCTGGGCCCGTACTCTGGAGAACCGGTTCCGGGAGCAGATCGGGCCAGGACCCAAGGCTGCGGCACGGGTGCTGCGGCTGCAACGCGCGCGGCGGCTGCTCGCGGCGGACACGGGCAGGCGGAGACGGCGGCGGGCTGCGGGTTCTACGACCAGGTGCATCTGAGCGGCGAGTTCAAGGCGATGAGCCTTGTCCTCGCATCCGGAGCATCCGGACGAAGTGCGGATTTCTCCGAGACCGGCGGACTCGGCTGAATGCACGACGTGCGCGCGGCCTACGGCGGCTGAACCGAGGCAGCGGGATCGGATGGGGCGGCGTATTGGGCCGGGCCCGCCGTGCGTCTCGGGCGCCCGCCTCGGGCGGCCCTGTCAACGCGCCGCGCCCTCGCGCCCGCGTGCGTCTTTGCGGCACCTCTGTCACAAACACCCCCTTCGTGTCACATCTGTCGCGTATACGCGGGCGCTGCGTCACACCCCGTGCACAGGCCCTGACCTGTGCTCACTCTGTGTCGTTGACGGGGCACAGGCTTTGTGATCGCCAGTGCAGCACCCGGTACCCCCGACGGCCGATCCCGGCCGGCGCCGCGGTGCGCGCGAGGAGGTACGCCACATGACCGACCGAAGGCTCTGGTCGTACAAGGAGATCGCGGCGCACATCCGTGTGCAGCCGGACACCGTGCGGTCGTACCGCAAACACGGACTGCTGCCGCCGCCCGACCATGTGGAGGGCGGCAGGCGCTTCTGGTACGCGGACACCGTCCGGGCGTGGGTCGCGTCCCGGCCCGGCAACCGCGGCAGAAGAGAGGACTGACCTCCGAAGAACGGGACCTCGGGTGCCTGCGCCAGCGTGCGGGCACCCTTTCTCCCGCGTCAGTGGATGCCGTCGGTGGATCGGGCGGCCCGGTGCCGGGTGGGGCGATCGTGGGGGCGGCCACGGCAGGCTCCGGTCCGGAGCGGGCATCGTCCAGCAGGCCCGGCCCACCCGGCGAAAATCCCGAGCCAGGCGGAGGCGGTCCCTGACACAGTCGCCCCATGAGCGACTTCTCCGTCAAGCCCGTCCTCACCGGCGAGAAGACCGTGCTGCGGCCGTTCAGGGAGGCGGACGCGGAGGTGATCTGGGAGATCATCCGGGATCCCGAGGTCGTCCGCTTCACCGGCGAGCCCTCCGCCGAGCTCACACCGGAGCGCGTGCGGTCCTGGTACGGCTCCCGCGCCGACCAGCCCGACCGGCTGGACCTCGCCGTCACCGACCGTGCCACCGGCGAACTGGTCGGCGAGGTCGTCCTGTACGAGTGGGATCCGGTCGCCCGCAGCTGCACCTTCCGTACCCTGATCGGCCCGCGCGGTCGCGGCCGGGGTCTCGGCACCGAGGCCACCCGGCTCATCGTCGGCCATGGCTTCGAGCGACTCGGGCTGCACCGGATCCAGTTGGAGGCCTACGCCTTCAACCACCGTGCCCTGCGGGTGTACGAGAAGGTCGGGTTCTCGGTGGAGGGGATCCGACGGGAGGTCGAGTTCAGGGACGGCGAGTGGGTGGACGAGGTACTCATGGCGATCCTCGACCATCAGTGGGGTGCCCTCAGCTCCACGGCTCGACAACCGTGACCCCCGCCCCCGGCGCCGGCCCCATCGCCGCCAGCGCGGCGGGCGTCGCGTCCAGGCCGATCCTGTTCGTCACCAGCAGATCGGGCCGCAGCACGCCCGCCCGGACGAGTTCCAGCATCGGAGGGTAGGTGTGCGCCGCCATGCCGTGGCTGCCCAGGATCTCCAGCTCCAGGCCTATCGCGCGGGCCATCGGGACGGGTGTCGTGCCGTCCGGCGAGGGCAGCAGGCCGACCTGGACATGACGACCACGGCGGCGCAGGGAGTTCACCGAGGCCGCGCAGGTGACCGGTGAGCCGAGGGCGTCCAGGGAAAGATGGGCACCGCCGCCGGTCAGGTCGCGGATCGCCGCCGCCGTGTCCCCGACCTGCGAGGCGTCCACGCAGTTCGCCGCCCCGAACTTCCGTGCCAGGTCCTGTGCCTGTGGGGACACGTCCACCGCCACCACGCGCGCTCCCGACACCGCCGCGATCATCACCGCCGACAGGCCCACTCCGCCGCAGCCGTGTACCGCCACCCACTCCCCCGCCGCGACCCGACCCTGCTGCACCACCGCCCGGAACGCCGTGGCGAACCGGCAGCCGAGAGAGGCGGCGGTGGCGAAGGACAGCTCCTCCGGGACCGCGACGAGGTTCACGTCGGCGTGGTCCAGCGCTACGTACTGGGCGAACGAGCCCCAATGCGTGAAGCCGGGTTGTGTCTGGCGCTCGCAGATCTGGTGGTCGCCCGCGGCGCAGGCTCCGCAGGTTCCGCAGGCGCAGACGAAGGGGACGGTGACTCTGTCTCCGGGGCGCCAGTCTCTTACTCCGGCGCCGACTGCTTCGACGATGCCGGCGAGTTCGTGGCCCGGTACGTGGGGCAGGGTGATGTCCGGGTCGTGGCCCTGCCAGCCGTGCCAGTCGCTTCGGCAGAGGCCGGTGGCTTCCACCCGTACGACGACTCCGCCGGTCGGGGGTTCGGGGTTGGGCACCTCGCGTACTTCAGCGGGTTCGCCGTACCTCTCGAAGATCACCGCTCGCATCCGCGCTCCCATCGCCGTTTTCGTCTGGGTCCATCGTGGCTGTCGCGTTGGGTCCATCGCGGCTGTCGCGCCCACGCGGCGGAGCCGCATATCGACACTGCCCCGCGCCCCTAGGGGGTTGCTCTCCTCCCTCACTTGGATTAATACCCCCTAGGGGTATAGTGTGGGAAGTGTGGACTCCATCGTGGGTCCCCTCAGCCCCACATGCCTCCACGAGGAGAAACGACATGAGCAGCCAGACCGACACCCAGCGTTCCGTCACCGCCGTGTACAAGGTGAGCGGGATGAGCTGCGGACACTGTGAGGGCTCCGTGTCCGCCGAGATCTCCGAGATCGCCGGTGTCAGCTCGGTGAAGGCCGTGGCCTCGACCGGCGAGATCACCGTCGTGTCGGACGCGGCGCTCGACGACGAGGCGGTGCGCTCCGCAGTGGATGAGGCCGGGTTCGAGCTCGTCGGCCGAGTCTGAGAGGAGCGCAACGGAAAATGCCAGAATAGGCCGTCTTGTGTATGCGGGCCCGCCGTGGCTTGTCGCGCCCACGCGGCGGAGCCGCATATCGATTCTGGAGTTTGGAACATGGCCGGCACCACCGCCCCGATAGCGGCCGCCTCCGAAGTCGAGTTGGTCGTCGGTGGGATGACCTGTGCCTCGTGTGCCGCTCGGGTCGAGAAGAAGCTCAACCGAATGGACGGCGTGAGCGCCACGGTGAACTACGCCACTGAGAAGGCGAAGGTCACCTACACCGAGGGCGTCCACGTCGCCGATCTGATCGCGACCGTGGTGAAGACCGGGTACACGGCCGAGGAGCGCCGGCCCGCGAAGGAAGAGACTCCCGCCCAGGATCCCGAGCTCGCCTTCCTCCGGCAGCGACTCACCGTCTCCGCCCTGCTCGCCGTCCCCGTGATCCTGCTCTCGATGATCCCGGCCCTCCAGTTCGACAACTGGCAGTGGCTCGCACTCACGCTCGCCGCGCCCGTCGTCGTCTGGGGCGGGCTCCCCTTCCACCGGGCCGCCTTCACCAACCTCCGGCACGGCGCCGCCACCATGGACACCCTGGTCTCGCTCGGCACGCTGGCCGCGTTCGGCTGGTCGCTGTGGGCGCTGTTCTTCGGTGACGCGGGCATGCCGGGCATGAAGGACCGGTTCGAGTTCACCGTCTCCCGGATGGACGGCGCCTCGACGATCTACCTCGAAGTGGCGTCCGGGGTCGTCGCGTTCATTCTCCTCGGCCGCTATCTGGAGGCCCGGGCCAAGCGACGCGCGGGGTCCTCGCTCAGGGCGCTGATGGAACTGGGCGCGAAGGACGTGTCCGTGCTGCGGGACGGGCGCGAGGTGCGGATCCCGGTGGCGCGGCTGGCCGTCGGGGACCGGTTCGTCGTACGCCCCGGGGAGAAGATCGCGACCGACGGCACGGTCGTCGAGGGCGCGTCCGCGGTGGACGCGTCCATGCTGACCGGCGAGTCGGTGCCGGTGGACGTGACCGTCGGCGATGCGGTCACCGGCGCCACCGTCAACGCCGGTGGCCGGCTCGTCGTCGAGGCCACCAGGATCGGCGCCGACACCCAGCTCGCGCGGATGGCGAGGCTCGTTCAGGACGCGCAGAACGGCAAGGCGGAGGTGCAGCGACTGGCCGACCGGATCTCAGCGGTCTTCGTCCCGGTCGTCGTCCTCATCGCGATCGGCACGTTCGGCGCCCGGCTCGGCGCCACCGGCGAGACCGTCGCCGCGTTCACCGCGGCCGTCGCCGTCCTGATCATCGCCTGCCCGTGCGCCCTGGGCCTGGCCACGCCGACCGCGCTGATGGTGGGCACCGGGCGCGGGGCGCAGCTCGGCATCCTCATCAAGGGCCCCGAGGTCCTGGAGTCCACGCGCCGCGTCGACACCGTCGTCCTCGACAAGACCGGCACGGTCACCACCGGCCGGATGACCCTCCAGAAGGTGTACGTCGCCGAGGGCGCCGACGAGAACCAGGTGCTGCGGCTCGCGGGCGCCCTGGAGCACGCCTCCGAGCACCCTGTCGCCCGGGCGGTCGCGGCGGGTGCCGAGGAGCGGGTCGGACCGCTGCCGGGGGCCGAGCGGTTCGAAAACGTCGCCGGGCGGGGCGTACGCGGGCGGGTGGAGGGCCACGAGGTGGCCGTGGGGCGGCTCTTCGACGAGCTGCCCGGGGAGCTGGCCCGCGCCAGGGAAGAGGCCGAACGGGACGGTCGTACGGCTGTCGTGGTCGGCTGGGACGGAATGGCACGCGGGGTCCTCGCCGTCGCGGACGCGGTCAAGGACACCAGCGCCGAGGCGGTGCGCGAACTGCGGGCGCTGGGACTCACGCCGGTGCTGCTGACCGGGGACAACCGGGCGGTGGCCGAGGCGGTGGCCCACCAGGTGGGCATCGACCAGGTGGTCGCCGAGGTGCTGCCCGAGGACAAGGTCGATGTCGTACGGCGACTGCAGGGCGAGGGGCGGACGGTCGCCATGGTCGGCGACGGGGTCAACGACGCGGCCGCGCTGGCCGCCGCCGATCTGGGCCTGGCGATGGGTACCGGGACCGACGCGGCGATCGAGGCGGGGGATCTGACGCTGGTGCGCGGGGATCTGCGGGTGGCCGCGGACGCGATCCGGCTGTCCCGCAGGACGCTGTCCACGATCAAGGGGAACCTCGTGTGGGCCTTCGGATACAACGTGGCGGCGCTGCCGCTGGCCGCCGCGGGACTGCTGAACCCGATGATCGCGGGGGCGGCGATGGCGTTCTCCTCGGTGTTCGTGGTGACCAACAGCCTGCGACTGCGTGCCTTCCGTTGAGGATTCCTTTGACGGACCCCCCTGGAGTCCGGGGCCACGCTCACATAAGCTCTTCACAAGACTCGCGCATCGCCCTTACGCTTGGGTCTCGTTCGCCATATCCGGGCCCTTGCGTATCTAACGGACATTTGCAAGAGACGCAGATCACAGTGATATGAACGTAACCATCGAAGGGGTTCGAAGGTCTAAGTTGGCGATGTCAGGCAACGTCTTGGGGGGCGTTGGCTGGCATCTGGGGATGTCTTGGGGGACCTCCTCAGAGCTGCGTTGCCGGGGCACGCGCATAGGGAAGCTTTGAGCGGCCCTCCCGACCGTGCGTTGTCCCGGCAGACCGCACACAGGAGTAGTACGGCGAGTTTTGCTCGTTCTGCTCAAACAGCAGTACAAGCAGTACAGGAAAGACAGCGATTCAGGCGCTGGTCTCTCAGACGCCCGGCCGGATCCCGTGGGGGGAATCCGCACCGGGACATGGGAAGGCGCCCTGGACGCCGGCCCGTGGGGGGACCGTCGCCAGGGCGCCTTTCGCTTCGCGGATTCAGCCGGGGGGTTCGGGGGCTTGCCGGTTGACTGCGGGTGCAGGCCGGTGGGGGCGGGTCGCGCAGTTCCCCGCGCCCCTGGGTCGGCTCAGTCACCCGGCACCGAGAAGCCCCCTCCCCTCAGCGCTCCTCTACCGGCACGAAGTCGCGCTCGACGACGCCCGTGTAGATCTGGCGCGGGCGGCCGATGCGGGAGCCGGGCTCCTTGATCATCTCGTGCCACTGGGCGATCCAGCCCGGGAGGCGGCCGAGGGCGAACAGAACCGTGAACATCTCGGTCGGGAAGCCCATGGCGCGGTAGATCAGGCCCGTGTAGAAGTCGACGTTCGGGTAGAGGCTGCGCGAGACGAAGTAGTCGTCGGAGAGCGCGTGCTCCTCCAGCTTGAGCGCGATGTCCAGCAGCTCGTCGGACTTGCCGAGGGCCGAGAGGACGTCGTGCGCCGCCGCCTTGATGATCTTCGCGCGCGGGTCGAAGTTCTTGTAGACCCGGTGGCCGAAGCCCATCAGACGGACGCCGTCCTCCTTGTTCTTCACCTTGCGGATGAAGGAGTCGACGTCACCGCCGGAGGCCTGGATGCCCTCCAGCATCTCCAGCACGGACTGGTTGGCACCGCCGTGCAGCGGGCCCCACAGGGCGTTGATGCCGGCGGAGATCGACGCGAACATGTTCGCCTGCGACGAGCCGACGAGGCGGACCGTGGAGGTCGAACAGTTCTGCTCGTGGTCGGCGTGCAGGATGAGCAGCTTGTCCAGGGCGGAGACCACGACCGGGTCGAGGTCGTACTCCTGCGCGGGGACCGAGAAGGTCATGCGGAGGAAGTTCTCGACGTAACCGAGGTCGTTGCGCGGGTAGACGAACGGGTGGCCGATCGACTTCTTGTACGCGTACGCCGCGATCGTCGGAAGCTTGGCGAGCAGACGGATCGTCGAGAGGTTGCGCTGCCTCTCGTCGAAGGGGTTGTGGCTGTCCTGGTAGAACGTGGACAGCGCGGAGACCACCGACGACAGCATGGCCATCGGGTGGGCGTCGCGCGGGAAGCCACGGTAGAAGTTCTTGACGTCCTCGTGCAGCAGGGTGTGCTGCGTGATCTCGTTCTTGAACGTGGCCAGTTCGTCGACGGTCGGAAGCTCGCCGTTGATCAGGAGGTAGGCGACCTCCAGGAAAGTGGAGCGCTCGGCCAGCTGCTCGATCGGGTAGCCCCGGTACCGGAGGATGCCGCCCTCGCCGTCAAGGTAGGTGACGGCGGATTTATAGGCCGCGGTGTTGCCGTAGCCGCTGTCCAGGGTGACCAGACCGGTCTGGGCGCGGAGCTTCCCGATGTCGAAGCCCTTGTCGCCGACGGTGCTGTCGATCACCGGGTAGGTGTACTCGCCATCGCCGTACCGCACTACTACAGAGTTGTCGCTCACGTCATCCCTCACCGACGTTGTGCCTCTTCTTCGAGGTTGCCCTGACTGTCTCTACCATCCCCCATTTGGCGCAGGAGAGTGCACTCGGGGTCGGCCGTTGGGCGTATCGGCGGCACTGAGTGCCGCCAACTTGCTCATCCTGCCCCTCCCCTGCCCCCTTCCGGAAGAGCTCTGTGACCCACATGACTCATTTGATCGATCATTTTTTGTGAAGGGCCCGGCATGACGCGCTTCACAGGCCGCCGAGCCGGAAGTCCAGTGCCGTGCAGCGGCGCCCCGCGGACACCGTGCGCACCGCCTGACCGATCGCCTTGCGTGAACCGACGAGCACCACCAGCTTCTTGGCCCGGGTGACCGCGGTGTAGAGCAGATTCCGCTGGAGCATCATCCACGCGCTGGTGGTGACCGGGATCACCACGGCGGGATACTCGCTCCCCTGCGAACGGTGGATGGTCACCGCGTACGCGTGAGCCAGTTCGTCCAGTTCGTCGAACTCGTACGGCACCTCCTCGTCCTCGTCCGTGAGCACGGTGAGGCGCTGGTCGACCGGATCGAGCGAGGTGACCACGCCCACGGTGCCGTTGAAGACACCGTTGGTGCCCTTCTCGTAATTGTTGCGAATCTGGGTGACCTTGTCGCCGACCCGGAAGACCCGGCCACCGAACCGCTTCTCCGCGAGGTCGGGGCGGCCCGGGGTGATGGCCTGCTGGAGCAGACCATTGAGGTTTCCGGCGCCCGCGGGACCTCTGTGCATGGGCGCGAGCACCTGGATGTCCCGGCGCGGGTCGAGCCCGAACTTGGCCGGAATCCGACGGGCCGCCACATCCACGGTGAGCCGGCCGACCTCCTCCGTGTCGTCCTCGACGAAGAGGAAGAAGTCCTTCATGCCGTCGGTGACGGGATGCTGCCCGGCGTTGATCCGGTGCGCGTTGGTGACGACACCGGACTGCTGGGCCTGCCGGAAGACTCGGGTGAGCCGCACCGCCGGGACCGGGCCGCCGACGGCGAGGAGATCGCGCAGGACCTCTCCGGCACCGACGCTGGGCAGCTGGTCGACATCGCCGACGAACAGCAGATGAGCCCCTGGAGGCACCGCCTTCACCAGCTTGTTGGCGAGCAGCAGGTCCAGCATCGAGGCCTCGTCGACCACCACCAGGTCGGCGTCGAGCGGGCGGTCCTTGTCGTAGGCCGCGTCGCCGCCGGGCTTGAGCTCCAGGAGACGGTGGACGGTGGAGGCCTCGGCGCCGGTGAGTTCGGCGAGGCGCTTGGCGGCCCGGCCGGTCGGGGCGGCGAGGACCACCTTGGCCTTCTTGGCGCGGGCCAGCTCCACGATCGAGCGGACCGTGAACGACTTTCCGCAGCCGGGGCCGCCGGTGAGCACGGCGACCTTCTTGGTCAGCGCGAGCCTGACGGCGGCCTCCTGCTCGGGGGCGAGCTCCACGCCCGTACGGGACTTCAGCCAGCCCAGCGCCTTGTCCCAGGCCACGTCATGGAACGCCGGCATCCGGTCCTGGTCGGTGCGCAGGAGCCGCAACAGCTGGGCGGACAGGGAGAGTTCGGCGCGGTGGAAGGGCACCAGGTAGACGGCGGTGACCTCGTGGCCGTCGGGCCCGGGCAGCTTCTCGCGTACGACCCCGGGCTCGCCGGAGTCCTCGTCGGGCAGGGCGAGTTCGGCGAGGCACTCGATGACAAGCCCCGTGTCGACCTGCAACAGCTTCACCGCGTCCGCGATCAGCTGCTCCTCCGGCAGGAAGCAGTGTCCTTGGTCGGTGGACTGCGAAAGGGCGTACTGGAGGCCCGCCTTGACCCGCTCCGGGCTGTCGTGCGGGATGCCGACGGACTGGGCGATCCTGTCAGCGGTGAGGAAGCCGATGCCCCAGACGTCGGAGGCGAGCCGGTAGGGCTGGTTCTTCACGACCGAGATCGAGGCGTCGCCGTACTTCTTGTAGATCCGCACGGCGATCGACGTGGACACCTCGACGCTCTGGAGGAAGAGCATGACCTCCTTGATCGCCTTCTGCTCCTCCCAGGCGTCGGCGATCTTCTTGGTGCGCTTGGGGCCGAGTCCCGGCACCTCGATGAGCCGCTTCGGCTCCTCCTCGATGATCGTCAGGGTGTCCATGCCGAAGTGCTGGGTGATGCGGTCGGCGAAGACGGGCCCGATGCCCTTGACGAGCCCCGAGCCCAGATAGCGCCGGATGCCCTGGACGGTGGCCGGCAGGACGGTCGTGTAGTTCTCCACGGTGAACTGCTTGCCGTACTGCGGATGGGAGCCCCAACGGCCCTCCATCCGCAGGGATTCGCCGACCTGGGCGCCGAGCAGCGCGCCGACGACGGTGAGCAGGTCGCCGCCGCCTCTGCCGGTGTCGACCCGGGCGACCGTGTAGCCGTTCTCCTCGTTGGCGTAGGTGATTCGCTCCAGGACGCCTTCGAGTACGGCCAGTCGTCGTTCGCCCGTGGAAGCCCCCGCCTGATTGGACATGATCCGACGGTACCGCCCGGCACCGACAGCTCGGCCGGCCTGGGGTCGCGGCGCGGAGCGCCCCGCATGGCTGCCGGGCATGCCCGGTGGACGTTCCGGCTGCGCGTGTCATCGACCGCACACGCCGCACTGAGAGCGGAGTGGAACCGGTGCCGGTGGCTGTGGAACGAGAGAGTGACCGACCTGTCGGTCGGCTCGGTGGCGGCCCTGTCGGCCACCGAGCCGACGTGGAGCGCGACGCGGCATGGGGTCCCCGGTCGCGCCAGGCGGGCACGTCGGCGGCGCGTGAGCGCGCGCAGGGTTTCGCGCGGGGTCTCAAGCCGTACCAGGGCATCCAGGTCGTCGCGCAGCAGCCCGCCGACTTCGACCGCACCAAGGGCCTCGACGTGATGTCGAACCTGCTCCAGGCCCACCAGGACGTCAAGGGTGTCGTCGCCACCAACGACGAGATGGCGCTCGGCGCGATCAAGGCGCTGGGTTCCAAGGCCGGGCAAGTCCGTCTCGGTGGTCGGCTTCGACGGCACGCCGGACGGCCTGAACGCGGTGAAAGACGACACGCTGTACGCGTCCGTCGCACAGCAGCCCGCCCAGCTGGGCAGGATCGCGGTGGACAACGCGCTGAAGGCCCTTGAGGGCAAGAAGGTCGAGGAGACGATCAAAAGTGCCGGTGAAGGTGGTCACGATGGAGAACGTGGCCGGTTTCACGGGCTGACGACGGTGCACGGGCGGGCGCTTCGACTGGCCGCCCCGCGTCACTGACCAGGGGAGCCATTACATGTACGACTACGACCTACTGGTCGTAGGGTCGGCCAACGCCGACCTGGTGATCGGCGTAGAGAGGCGGCCGGGGGCCGGCGAGACGGTGCTCGGCTCGGACCTGGCCGTGCACCCGGGGGGCAAGGGCGCCAACCAGGCGGTCGCGGCCGCCCGGTTGGGCGCGCGTACGGCGTTGCTGGCCCGCGTCGGTGACGACGGGCACGGCCGACTGCTGCTCGACTCGCAGCGGACGGCCGGGGTCGACACGGTCGGTGTGCTGGTGGGCGGGGCGCCGACGGGGGTCGCGCTGATCACCGTGGACCCGTCGGGGGACAACAGCATCGTGGTGTCGCCGGGTGCGAACGGGCGGCTGACACCGGGGGACGTACGGGCCGCGGCCGGCCTGTTCCACGCCTCCCGGGTGGTGTCGACCCAGCTGGAGATCCCGCTGGAGACGGTCGTGGAGGTCGTACGGAATCTGGCTCCCGGGAGCCGGTTCGTGCTGAACCCCTCGCCGCCGCGGCCGTTGCCCACCGAGGTGCTGGCCGCCTGCGATCCGCTGATCGTCAACGAGCACGAGGCGAAGGTGATCCTCGGGGACGCGTGTGTGAGTGACGTGCCGGAGGACTGGGCGCGGCTGCTGCTCGCGAAGGGGCCGAAGTCGGTGGTGGTGACCCTGGGCGCGGAGGGCTCGCTGGTGGCGTCCTCTTCCGCGGATGTGACCCGGGTGGCGTCGGTGAAGGTGGCCGCCGTGGACACGACGGGGGCCGGGGACGCCTTCACGGCCGCCCTGGCGTTTCGGCTGGGGGACGGCGCGTCCCTGGCGGAGGCGGCCTCGTACGCGTCCCGGGTCGGGGCGGTCGCGGTGACCCGGGAGGGCGCGCAGGACTCCTTCCCCACCGCGGAGGAGGTCGGGTCCCTTTGAAGAGGGCCGGGATCCTGAATCGGCGTCTCTCCGGCGCACTCGCCGAGTTGGGTCACGGGGACGGGGTGCTGGTGTGCGACGCCGGTCTGCCGATCCCGGACGGGCCGCGCGTGGTCGACCTGGCCTTCCGGGCCGGGGTGCCGTCCTTCGCGGAGGTACTGGAGGGGCTGCTCGCCGAGCTGGTCGTGGAGGGCACCACGGCGGCGGAGGAGGTGCGGGGCGCCAATCCAGCGGCTGCAGAGCTCCTTGACGCCCGCTTCCCCGAACTGCACCTGGTCTCCCACGAGAAGCTCAAGGAGCTGTCGGGGGACGCGCGGCTCGTCGTGCGCACGGGCGAGGCACGGCCGTATGCGAACGTCCTGCTGCGCTGCGGGGTCTTCTTCTGACACCCCGCCTGTCGCGGAGACATTTCGAGGGGCCCGGTCGACCGACCGGACCCCTCGGCTGTTCCCTCCCCATCAGGACCCCCGCGATCCCCCCAGATCCCCCTCCAAGAGTCCTGATGCCAAGTACGACCGGCGAGGTGGGGGAAGGGTTGTACGGGGTTCTGAGATTTTTTTGTCAGTGCCCGGCCCTACGGTTCCTCCATGACTCCTGAGGAGATGCGGAACAACTTACGGCCCTTCCGGGACAAGGCGATCGCGCGTGGGATAGCCGTCGGGGACGTGGAGCGGTGGATGGACACCGCCCGGCCCTGCGCGACGTTGGCGGAAGGCGGGGACGGACCGGTCGTGGGGCGGTTCGGGGGGCCGCTGCTGCTGCCCGCCGGCATGCCACACCCCTTCCATCCCTTCGTCGCTTCCATAGACCTCGCGGCCCTGCCCGCCGACGCGACGGATCTCCCCCTGCCGCCCGACGGCCGACTGCTGCTGTTCGCCTATCCCGAGGACTTCGGCGACCTCAGCGACATGGGGAACGTGGTGCACGTCCCCCAGGGGACCGTCGTGGAGGAGCGGGACAAGGACGGGTGGGCCTGGTTCGAGGACGACGACGAGTACCAGGAGGTCTTCGCGCAGTTCCCGCAGGGGCCGCTCAGGGCGACGGTCGACGTCTCGCTGCCGTACCACTACTGGGTCGAGATCCCCGAGGATCCCTGCTCCGCACCGCTGCCCGGGCATCCGCGCTCCGAGGAACTGGCCGCGGTGTGGGAGGAGACGTACGACGACATCGCCTCCTCCGGGCCGCTCCAGCTCGGCGGATACGCCACGGAGGAGGTCGTCGAGACCGACCCGGTCGGCAAGGCCGTGCGGTGTGCGGTGAAGGAGGCCGAAGCGGGCCGGTGGGGCGGAGGCGAGCCGGTGTCGGACGACGTCGCGGACTGGGTGCTGCTCGCCGACTGGGATCCCTGGATCGACGGTCTGGAGGGCGCCACCGTCCACTGGGCCATCCAGCGGGCCGACCTGGCCGCCCGGCGCTTCGACCGCGCGTTCACCACGGTGTTCCGGAATCCGTGACCGGGGCTCCGGCTCCCGGGCCCGCGGCGGTAATTAAGAACAATCTCAGCCGCGGCCAGGGGCAGCGCTCCCACCGGATCCATAGGATTCACAGCGACAGCCCCACCCCGGCTCCAACGGGGTGGGGCTGTCTCATCCAGCTGTCAGCCGGTGGGCGTCAGCGTCACTTGACGGTGACGGAGACCGCCTTGGACACGGTGTTGCCGTCCTTGGCGCGCAGGACCTCCACGCCCTTCTTCTCCAGCTTCTCGGCGACCTTGTAGGCGCCCTTGGCGACCTTGGTGGAGGTCGGCAGCGTGACCCACTTCGCGCCTTCCTTCACCTGGATGACGACCTTGCTGCCGTTCTTGAGGCCGGTGACCTTGCCACTGAAGGTGACGGGGGTGCCGAGCTTGACGGCGGGGGCGCTCGCCTTGAGGGTGATGGTCGCCTTGGGGGCCGGGGCGGCCTGCGGGCGGCGACGGCGGCACCGGCGCCGGCCGCGACGAGCGCGGCGGACACCACGGAAACGGCGGCAATACGCACGTTCACAGAGAACTCCTTGTTTTTTACCGATTCTTTTCCGCCAGCAGTCGGAGGGGAATTCCGGAATTCCCCTCCGACCCTACGGCGGACCTGATCGTACAGACATGACCAGGCAAGACACGGTTCCCACTGCCTTCGAAAAACCTGAATGGACAGTGAAATCACAGGGAGCCCGATAAACCCACGGGCGCTGATCTTCAGTTATAAGAGCGAGCTGTGTGAAGAGACCTTCACACGGTGTGGGCCACGAAACGTTCGGCGGTTTCGGCGAGGACCTCGCGGCCGTCCCGGGCCCACAGCGCGTCGTTGAACAGCTCGACCTCGATGGCGCCCGTGTACCCGGCCGCCTCGACGTACCGCTGCCACTCCCGCATGTCGATCGAGCCGTCCCCGATCTGCCCGCGGCCGTTGAGGACGCCCTCGGGCAGCGGGGTCGTCCAGTCCGCCAGCTGGAAGGTGTGGATACGGCCGCCCGCACCCGCGCGGGCGATCTGCGCGGGCGCGTTGTCGTCCCACCAGATGTGGTACGTGTCCACCGTGACGCCGACCTGCTGGGCGGGGAAGCGCTCGGCCAGGTCGAGGGCCTGGGCGAGCGTCGAGACCACACAGCGGTCCGAGGCGTACATGGGGTGCAGCGGCTCGATGGCCAGCTTCACCCCGCGCTCCTGCGCGTACGGGCCCAGGACGGACAGGGCGTCCGCGATGCGCTCGCGGGCGCCGTGCAGGTCCTTCGAGCCGGCCGGAAGGCCGCCGGAGACCAGCACCAGGGTGTCGGTGCCGAGGGTGGCCGCCTCGTCGACCGCGCGGCGGTTGTCGTCCAGCGCCGCGGCCCGCTCCTGCGGGTCGATCGCCGTGAAGAAGCCGCCGCGGCACAGGGTGGTCACCGTCAGGCCCGCGTCGCGGACCAGCTTGGCCGTCTCCTCGACGCCGTACGACTGGACGGGCTCGCGCCACAGACCGACGTTGCCGATGCTCAGCTCGCGGCAGGCGTCGACCAGTTCCGGCATCGACAGCTGCTTGACGGTCATCTGGTTGATGGAGAAGCGGGACAGGTCGGTCACTGGGTCACCCCGTACAGGGACAGCAGGTTCTTCATGCGCTCCTCGGCCAGCTTCGGGTCCGGGAACAGGCCCAGGCCGTCGGCGAGTTCGTAGGCGCGCGCGAAGTGCGGGAGGGAGCGGGCCGACTGGAGGCCGCCGACCATCGTGAAGTGCGACTGGTGGCCGGCCAGCCAGGCCAGGAAGACCACGCCGGTCTTGTAGAAGCGGGTCGGCGCCTGGAAGAGGTGCCGGGACAACTCGACCGTGGGGTCGAGGAGTTCACGGAACCCCTTGGCGTCACCGGTGTCCAGGGCGCGGACCGCCTCGGCCGCGAGCGGGCCCAGCGGGTCGAAGATGCCGAGCAGGGCGTGGGAGAAGCCCTGGTCGTCGCCCGCGATCAGCTCGGGGTAGTTGAAGTCGTCGCCGGTGTAGCAGCGGACGCCCTGCGGGAGGCGGCGGCGGATGTCGATCTCGCGCCGGGCCTCCAGCAGGGAGACCTTGATGCCGTCGACCTTGTCGGGGTGGGCGGCGATGACCTGGAGGAACGTGTCCGTCGCCGCGTCCAGGTCGGACGAGCCCCAGTAGCCCTCGAGCGCGGGGTCGAACATCGGGCCCAGCCAGTGCAGGATGACCGGCTCGGTGGCCTGGCGCAGGAGGTGGCCGTAGACCTCCAGGTAGTCCTCGGGGCTCTTGGCGGCCGCGGCGAGGGCCCGGGAGGCCATCAGGATGGCCTGGGCGCCGGACGCCTCGACGAGGGCGAGCTGCTCCTCGTAGGCGGCCCGGACCTCGTCCAGGGTCGCGGGTCCGGTGAGCTGGTCGGTGCCGACGCCGCAGGCGATGAGACCGCCGACCGACTTGGCCTCGGCGGCGCTGCGGCGGATCAGTTCGGCCGCGCCGGCCCAGTCCAGGCCCATCCCGCGCTGGGCGGTGTCCATCGCCTCGGCGACCCCGAGCCCGTGCGACCACAAGTGGCGGCGGAAGGCGAGGGTGGCGTCCCAGTCGACGGCGGCCGGGGAGTCCGGCGTGGAGTCGGCGAACGGGTCCGCGACGACGTGCGCCGCCGAGAAGACCGTACGGGAGGTGAAGGGAGAGCCGGTGGTGACGGCGAGGGGCTCGTTGCGGGGCTCGTACGCCCTGAATCCGCCCTTGAAGTCCGGAAGTTGGATCGTCACAGCGAGATCTCCGGTACGTCGAGACGGCGGCCCTCCGCCGAGGACTTCAGGCCCAGTTCGGCGAGCTGGACACCGCGGGCGCCGGCCAGGAGGTCCCACTGGTAGGGGGCGTCGGCGTAGACGTGCTTGAGGAAGAGCTCCCACTGGGCCTTGAAGCCGTTGTCGAACTCGGCGTTGTCCGGGATCTCCTGCCACTGGTCGCGGAAGACCTCGGTGGCGGGGATGTCCGGATTCCAGACCGGCTTGGGGGTGGCGGAGCGGTGCTGGACGCGGCAGTTGCGCAGGCCCGCGACGGCGGAGCCCTCGGTGCCGTCGACCTGGAACTCGACGAGCTCGTCGCGGTTGACGCGGACGGCCCAGGACGAGTTGATCTGGGCGATCGCGCCGCCGTCCAGCTCGAAGATGCCGTAAGCGGCGTCGTCGGCGGTGGCGTCGTACGGCTTGCCGTTCTCGTCCCAGCGCTGCGGGATGTGGGTGGCGGTGAGGGCCTGGACGGACTTCACGCGGCCGAAGAGCTCGTGGAGCACGTACTCCCAGTGCGGGAACATGTCGACAACGATGCCACCGCCGTCCTCGGCCCGGTAGTTCCAGCTCGGGCGCTGGGCGGTCTGCCAGTCGCCCTCGAAGACCCAGTAGCCGAACTCGCCGCGGACCGAGAGGATGCGGCCGAAGAAGCCGCCGTCGATGAGGCGCTTCAGCTTGAGCAGGCCGGGGAGGAAGAGCTTGTCCTGGACGACGCCGTGCTTGATGCCCTTCTCCTCGGCGAGGCGGGCCAGCTCCAGGGCGCCGTCGAGGCCGGTGGCGGTGGGCTTCTCGGTGTAGATGTGCTTGCCGGCGGCGATCGCCTTCTTGATGGCCTCCTCGCGCGCGGAGGTCACCTGGGCGTCGAAGTAGATCTCGACGGTCGGGTCGGCGAGGACCGCGTCCACGTCGGTCGAGATGTTGTCCAGACGCAGGCCGTGCTGCTCGGCCAGCGCCTTGAGCGCGTGATCGCGGCGGCCGACGAGGATCGGCTCGGGCCACAGCACCGTGCCGTCGCCCAGGTCGAGACCGCCCTGCTCGCGGATCGCGAGGATCGAGCGGACCAGGTGCTGGCGGTAGCCCATGCGCCCCGTCACACCGTTCATGGCGATACGCACCGTCTTGCGTGTCACGTCATTCCCTTCATAGGAGTCGTACGCGGTTGTGCGCGCCGCGCACGCTCCACTGATGAGCGTTACAGCAAGCGCTTTCTATCTGAGAAGAAGCTAGCCTCTGACCAGCGGTCTGGACAAGAGCGCAGACCGGGTGAGTTGTTCGAGGGGGCGAACAGCAGGGTCGAGGGGGCTTAGGGTCTGCTCGGAACCGGGCTCTGGGGGCCCGCGTGTACGACGGAGTACGACTGAGATGCGCCGAGGCACGCTGAGACACGCCGAGGCGCGCGACCGGAGGACGACGAGATGACGGTGACCCTGGCGGACGTGGCGGCCCGCGCCCAGGTCTCCCCCGCGACGGTGTCGCGCGTACTGAACGGGAACTATCCCGTGGCCGCGACCACCCGTGAGCGGGTGCTGCGGGCCGTGGACGAGCTGGACTACGTGCTGAACGGTCCGGCGAGCGCGCTCGCCGCCGCCACGTCGGATCTCGTCGGGATCCTCGTGAACGACATCGCCGACCCCTTCTTCGGCATCATGGCCGGCGCGATCCAGTCCGAGATCGGCGGGCCCGGCGGGCGCGCGGGCGGTGAGCGGCTCGGGGTCGTGTGCAACACGGGGGGCTCTCCGGAGCGGGAGCTGACGTATCTCACCCTGTTGCAGCGGCAGCGGGCGGCGGCGGTCGTGCTGACCGGTGGGGCGATGGAGGACGCGCCGCACCGGGCGGCGATGTCGGCGAAGCTGCGCAAGCTGGCGGACGCGGGGACGCGGATCGTGCTGTGCGGGCGGCCGCCCGCGCCGGAGACCGGGGCGGTCGCGCTGACCTTCGACAACCGGGGTGGGGGCAAGGAGCTGACCGAGCACCTCATCGGGCTCGGCCACCGGAAGCTCGGGTACATCGCGGGGCCGGAGGAACGGACGACCACCCGGCACCGGCTTGAGGGGCACCGGGCGGCCCTGGAGGCGCACGGGATCACGGAGGATCCCCGGTGGACGGTGCATGGGCGCTACGACCGGCGGTCCGGGTACGAGGCCACGCTGGAGCTGCTGCGGCGGGATCCGTCCTTGACGGCTGTCGTCGCCGCGAACGACTCCGTCGCGCTGGGGGCGTGCGCGGCGCTGCGGGACTCCGGGCGGCGGATTCCGGACGACGTGTCCGTCGCCGGGTTCGATGATCTGCCGTTCAGCATCGATGCGGTACCCGCGCTGACGACGGTTCGGTTGCCGTTGGCGGAGGCGGGGGCTCGGGCGGGGCGGATCGCGATGGGGCGGGAGGAGCCGCCGCCGGGAGGGATCGCCACGGTTCGGGGGGAGTTGATGGTTCGGGGGTCTTCGGGGGTGCCGCGGGCGTGACGGTGCCGGGGCCGTCTTGAGGCGGGCCGCGACGGGGTGACGGGAAGTGGCGGGCCGGGGACCGGTGGGGGCGGTCGGCTCCGGACCCGGCGCGGTCGAGCGGCGCCAGGAAGTCCGCTCGCGCACGCGGCTCGGCGTGTTCCCGGCTGTTGCGCTCCACGATCCGGCAGTCGGCGTCGGCAGCAGGTTGCCGAGTACGAGGCCGGCAGGTCCGGCAGGTCCGGCAGGTCCGGCGCCGATGATCAGCCTGCTTCATCCGGTCGAGGGGATCGGGCGGTCGTCGGCCGAGCTGCCCGGGCCGCACGCTCCACCCGCTCGCGGTGCCCGGCCCACCAGTCCCCGTCCTCCGACGGCAGGTTGTCGTCCGGCCCCCGCAGGCCCACCGCCCCGTCGATCAGTTCACGGACGATGTCGGCGTGGCCCGCGTGGCGATGAGTCTCGCCGATCATGTGGACGATCAGACGGTGAAGAGGGATCTCCGGGTACGGCTCGAAGGGGACCCGGCCCACCGCGTCCAGCGGCAGTGCCGCGATGGTCTCGTCGGCATGCGCGCACGCACGGCGGTAGGTGCCCACGATCCACTCCTGGGACTCCTCGGGGGTCGCCCACAGATCCGCGTTCGGTTCCTTCGTCGCACCCGTCACCCACAGGGGCGGCGCGTCCGGGAAGGGTCTGCCGAAGGTCTCGCCGAAGTACATCGCCTCCGCGCCCGTGAGGTGTTTGACCAGGCCCAGGAGGTTGGTACCGGTCGGGGTCAGGGGGCGGCGGACGTCGTACTCCGACAGGCCCTCCAGCTTCAGGAGTACGGCGTCGCGGGCGTCCTTGAGGTAGAAGCGCAGGTCGGCGCCGGGATCGGTTCCAGTCATGGGATCAGTCTGTCGGCGGCGTGATCGCTGTCCACCGAATTCCGGGGCGGCCTGATCCTCGGGCCGTCCGTTGATGTCAGTGGTCCCCTCTATCGTCCGGGCATGGTGTTTTCCCTGCCCGGCGGGCTGCCCCCGGGGCGGTTCGAGCAGCGCGGTCCGACGGAGATCTGGCTCTGCGACGAACTGCCGGACGATGGCGAGGAGTTGTGGGCGGATCTGTTGAGGCAGGCCGCCGTCACCGGGCTGCACACGCACCTCTGCCGACCCGACGACGCCGGGCGGCCCGCGGATCCGGCCGCCGCCGACGCCGTACGGCTCGACGAGGTCCTCGCGGCCGATTTCGCCGAGTACCGGCGCGAGCGGCTGCCCTTCTGGTCCGACCCCGGCTCCGCCGAACCGCCGGACGACGACATCCCGGACGACGTCGAGCCCTGGCCGCACGATCCGGGGCCGCCGTTCGAGAGCTGGCCGGGTCTCGCGCCCGCCGGTCCGAGCGCGGCGACGGTCCTGGCCCCGAGGAGGAGGCGGCCCGTGCGGTCGCCGATCTGCTGCACACCGAGCCATTCGCTGCGTCCTTCGCGCTCGCCCTGGTCCCGGCCCGCCGCTCCGCCGATGTCCCGGCGGTGATGGGCTGGTCCCACGGTGGCCCGTTGCCGCTGCTGGGCGCCCTGCTGCGGAGCTGGGAGGACCGGTTCGGGGCCCGGGTCGTGGCCGCGTACGGCGGTGAGCTGCATGTCTCCGTCGCACGGCCGCCCCTCGATCCGGCGGACGCGGAGCGGCTCGCGCTGGAGCATGTGCTGTCCACGGCCGACAACATCGTGGACGACCCGCCGACGCCCTTCCCGGAGTACGCGCGCGAGCTCGTGGGGCGGACGGAGTGGCGGTTCTGGTGGGACTGAGGCGGGGGTGGTGCGGTGGTGCGGCTCGGTGTCGTCCGGCCTTCACGACCGTTCCTGGGTCCGCCTCCTCACCATAGGGTCGACGCATCGGTGAGACCCGGGCCGGGGAAGCCCGGATCCGTGATCGTCGTACCGATGAGTTCCGTGCCCCACCCCGGTCTGTCCTGCCGTAACCGACCAACAACTGGAGTGAGTCCCATGCGCATCGTGGTCAGTGAGTTCATCAGTCTGGACGGGGTCGTGCAGGCGCCCGGCGGGCCCCAGGAGGACACCGACGGGGGGTTCGCGCACGGTGGCTGGTCGCACCCGTACTTCGACGAGGAGGTGCTCGGGCCGGCGTTCATGGAGGGTATGGAGCGGGCCGAGGCGCTGCTGTACGGACGGCGGACGTATCTGTCGATGGCGGGGGCGTGGCCGCAGCAGGCCGGGGACCCTTTCGCCGACCGGCTGAACTCCCTCAAGAAGTACGTCGTCACCGACACCCTCGGCGATGACGAGCTGACCTGGAACAACAGCGAGCGGATCCCGGGTTCCGAGGCCGTCGCGCGGATCCGTGCGCTGCGGGAGACCGAGGGCGGCGAGCTGGCGATGATGGGTAGCCCCACCCTCGTCCGCACGCTCATCAGCGAGGGGCTCGTCGACGAACTCCAGCTCATCGTGATGCCGGTGCTGCTCGGCGGCGGCAAGTCGATCTTCCCGGAGGACGGCTCGAAGCGGCCCTTCGAGCTGGTGTCCACGGTCGCCGGGAAGACCGGCGTGCAGGTGTGCGTGTACCGGCCCGCTACCGAGGGGTAGCCGCGGCGGGCGCGGACGTCCTACGCTCAGTCCAGCAATACCTCTGACTGAGTCAAGCATCCGGGGGTCGACCGACCATGACCGTTCAGGACATCCGCGCCTTCAACCGCTTCTACACGAACGTCATCGGCGCCCTCGACTACAGCCGCCGGCTGTACGCCCCGTACACCCTCACCGAGTCCCGCGTCCTGTACGAGCTCGCGCACTCGCCGCGCACCGACGCGGCCGATCTGCGGACCGAACTCTCGCTGGACGCGGGGTACTTGAGCCGGATCCTGAACAAGTTCGAGCAGGACGGGCTGATCGAGCGCACGGCCTCGCGGCAGGATCCGCGCCGGCGCCGGGTCACGCTCACCTCGCGGGGCCGGGAGACGGCCGCGCTGCTCGCCGAGCGCGCCGACGAATCGGTGGGCGTACTCCTCGCCACCGTGCCGCCCGCCGAACGGCCCCGGCTCTCCGAGGCGATGCACACCGTCCGTACGCTGCTGTCCGACGGCCGCCCGCCGCGCCGCGAGGACGTCCTGCTGCGCGAGCCGGGCCCCGGCGACCTCGGCTGGATCGTGGCGCGCAACGCGGCTCTGTACGCGGCCGAGTACGGCTTCAACGCCGACTACGAGGGCCTGGTCGCACGGATCGTCGCCGACTTCGCGGAGGACCATGATCCGCATCTGGAGCGGGTGTGGATCGCCGAGCTGGACGGGCGGCCGGTGGGGTGCGTGATGTGCGTACGGGACGACACACCCGCCACGGCCCGGCTGCGACTGCTGCTCGTCGAGCCGGACGCGCGCGGACTCGGCATCGGGGACCGTCTGGTCTCGGCCGTCGTCGACTTCGCGCGCGGCGTCGGCTACCGCGACCTGGTCCTGTGGACCAACGACGTGCTCGCCGCCGCCCGCCGCGTCTACCAGCGTCACGGCTTCGTCCTGACCGCCGAGAAACCCCACCGCTCCTTCGGCCAGGACCTGAACGGCCAGGACTGGCGACTGGACCTGACCAGGACAGGCGAGTGAGTGAGCGGATGGAGAGGTGGACAGAGGGATGGACGGGCGGGCGGGCCGGCCGGGCTGGACCTCACCGGCTCGACCGGGTGAGAGTAGGGCCATGAAACTGGCGTTCTCCACCCTCGGCGTCCCCGGCCTCCCCCTCACCGACGTGCTGCGGCTCGCGACCACGCACGGCTATCACGGCGTAGAACTGCGCGCGCACCCGGAGGAACCGGTGCATCCCGGTATCGGGCTCGCCGAACGGGCCGACGCGGTGGCCGAGTTCAAGGCGGCGGGCGTGGAGGTGCTCGGACTCGCCGGGTACGCGCGCGTGGCCGCGCCCGGTGACGACGAACCCGTGGTCGAGGAGATCCACCGACTCCTCGACCTGGCCCGCGACCTGGGCGCCGGTCACGTCCGCGTCTTCCCTGGCGCCGCCTCCGACCAGTCCCGCGAGGACGCCGACGCCACGGCCGCCCGACGGCTCGGTACGGCCGCGGAGTACGCCGGCGACCTCGACGTACGCATCCTCCTCGAAACCCATGACTCGCACCGCACGGGCGCCGACGCGATCCGGATCCTCGGCCCGGTCGGCCACCGCCAGGTCGGCTCGCTCTGGGACGTCATGCACACCTGGCTCGGCGGCGAGCAGCCCTCCGAGACCTACGCGGCCCTCGCCCCGCACCTCGGATACGTCCAGGTCAAGGACATCGCCTCGGCCGAGGACACCACGCCGATCGCGCTCGGCGCCGGTGTCCTGCCGCTCGCGGAGTGCGTGGAGGTCCTCTCCCGGCACGGCTGGGACGGCTGGCTGTGCTGGGAGTACGAGAAGCGCTGGTACGAGGCGGCGGCGCCGCTGGAGGACCTGCTGGCCGAGGGTCGCGAGCACCTGGCCCGGCTCCTCAACGACTCGGCGTAAGCGGCCGAGGGCACGCCCGCCGCAGCCAATGCCGTACCGACCGTTCTGTCCGGGAGTCGTCGGCGACGACCGGTGCGTCCGGCAGCGCGGACAGGACCCCGGCCTTCGCCTGCCAGTCGCTGAACACCCCTTGGAACAGGGGGTGAGCGGTCCGGGTGGTCGGTGAACTCCTCGGTACGGCCATCACTTGCTCCTCCGTGTGTCGCTCCAAGCTCACTGTCGAAGTTAGGGAGAAACGGCCCGCTGCTACCGTCCAATGGCATGTCGGTATCACGGACCAATCTGGCGGGCGATCTCCTGATCGACCTGGGCCGCCAGGGCGACGGGCCCCTGCACGAGCGGGTGAAGCGGGCGCTGCGCTCGGCGATCCGCAGCGGCCGGGTCGAGGTCGGCACCGCCCTGCCGCCGAGCCGGCAGCTCGCCGGTGACCTCGGGTGTTCGCGCTGGGCGGTGACGGAGGCGTACGGCCAGCTCGTGGCCGAGGGATATCTGGAGGCCCGCAGGGGCTCCGCGACCCGGGTGCGCTGGTCCGGCGACCGGGACGGCGGCGCCGAGCGGCCGGTGGCCCGCAGGGTTTCCGAGGCCCGTTTCGATCTCGCGCCGGGTCTGCCGGACTTGCGGGCCTTCCCTCGCCGCCGGTGGGCCGACGCCGTCCGCGCCCAGGTGACGAACACGGCGTTCACGGAGCTCGGCTATCCGCCGCCCGGCGGTCACCCGCGGCTCAGAGGACTGCTCGCCGAGTACCTGGGCCGTTCCCGCGGTGTCTCGACGACCGCTCAGGACGTGACGGTGTGCCTGAGCGTGACCGACGGGGTGCGGCGCGTCTGCCGTGCCCTGCGCGGCCAGGGCGTCACCGCGGTCGGCTGCGAGGAACCGGGCTGGACACGGCTGCGCCAGGTGATCCGTGCCGCAGGCCTGGAGCCGGTGCCCGTGCGCACGGACGACGGCGGCCTGCGCGTCGACGATCTCGCCGGGCACACCGGGCTGCGGGCGGTGCTGGCCGCTCCGGCGCACCAGTTCCCGCTGGGCACCGTGCTCGTGCCCGAGCGGCGGGCCGCGCTGCTGGACTGGGCCCGCCGGGTGGACGGGGTCGTACTGGAGGACGACTACGACGCGGAGTTCCGCTACGACCGCCGCCCGGTCGCGGCCCTTCAGGGCATGGACCCGTCCCGGGTGGTCCTGCTGAAGTCACTGAGCAAGACCCTGTCCCCGGCGCTCGGCATCGGCTGGCTGGTGGCGCCCCCGCGCTGGACCGACACCCTGCACCGGACCGACCAGGCGGCGATCCAGCCTCCGGTCCTCGACCAGCTCGCGTTCGCCGCCCTGCTGGAGTCGGGCGGCTACGACCGCCATCTGCGGGCCTGCCGGCAGCGTTACCGCGACCGGCGCGACCGGCTCGTGCGGGCCCTCGCCGCACAGCTGCCCGACGCCCCGGTCTCCGGCATCGCGGCCGGGCTCCATCTCATCCTGCGGCTGCCCGCCGCCGTGGACACCGCGGCCGTGGTCAGGTCGGCGGCCGCCCGGTCGCTGTCCGTCGCCGACCTCGCCGCCTATCACGCCACCGAGGACCGCGCCGACCACGGCCTGGTCCTCGGCTACGGCAACCTCGCCGACGGCATGGTGGAGCAGGCGGTGGGCCACCTCCGGGCCGCGATCGAGGAGGGCCGCCAGAGCCGGGCCGGCGGATGATTCCGACGCCGCGGGGTCTCGGTCCGGCGGATCATGCCGACCTCGCGGAGCCTGCCCGGCGGCGTAGCACTGTGCCCCGCGGCCGACGCTCCGCCGGACCGGCCCTAATTCGGTGGCCGGGCCGGACGCGGCCGGATAGCGTCCCCGGGTGCATCAGCCCGCCCCGCCCCCGGCCCCCCTGTCATGAGCCTCAGCCGTACGTTCCTCGATGTGCGGCCCCTGAGCACTTCCCCGGTCTTCCGGCGGCTGCTGTTCGGGCGCACGGTGTCCACACTCGGCACCTTCATGACCATGGTCACGGTCATGTACCAGGTGTGGGACACGACCCACAGCACGGTCTGGAGCGGCGCGGTCGGTGTCGCGCAGGCGGTGCCGATGGTCGCGGTCAGTCTGTTCGCGGGCGCCTGGGTCGACCGGGCCGACCGGCGCCGGGTGTACCTCACGGGCACCGTCGGCTCGGCGGTCTGCTCCCTGCTGCTTGCCGTGCAGGGCTTCGCCGGGCATGCGCCGGTGCCGGTCGTGCTGCTGTTGGTCGCGGCGCAGACGTCGTTCGCCGCGCTCGGCGCGCCCGCCGCGGGGGTGTTCGTGCCGCGGCTGCTGCCCCGGGAGCAGGTGGCCGCGGGGCTCGCGCTCCAGCAGGTCACAGGGCAGGCGATGATGCTGGTCGGCCCGGCCGTCGCCGGGGTCGTGCTCGGCTGGTGGGGCATCGGCGTCTGCTATCTCCTGGACACCCTGAGCTTCGCCGTGTCCTTCTACGGCGCCTACGGTCTGCCCACGCTGCCGCCCGAGGGCGAGAAGTCCCGGCCCGGGGTCCACGGAGTCCTTGACGGGCTGCGCTTCCTGACCGGTCACCGGGTGGTGCGCGGCGCGCTGCTGACCGATCTGGCCGCCACCGTCCTGTCCATGCCGGTGAGTCTGTTCCCGCTGGTCAACGAGGAGCGCTTCGGCGGCGACCCGCGCTCGCTCGGCCTGTTCCTGTCCGCGCTCGCGGTGGGCGGTGTCGCCGCGACGGTGTTCTCGGGACCGGTCACCCGGCTGGCCCGCCCGGGTCCGGTGATGCTGTGCGCGTCGGCGACCTGGGGCGCGGCGCTGGCGTTGTTCGGCCTGACGACGAACGCCTGGGCGGGTCTCGCCGCTCTTTGCCTGGCCGGCGCGGCGGACGCCCTCGCCGTCCTCTCCCGCACCACCCTCGTCCAGACCCGCACCCCGGACGCCCTGCTCGGCCGCGTCACGGCCGCCGAGACGATCGTCGGCCAGGCGGGCCCGCACCTCGGCAACCTGCGCGGTGGCCTGGTCGCGGGCTGGAGCTCGGGGGTGACGGCCCTGGTCACGGGCGGCCTGCTGTGTGTGGCGGCGGTGGGGTATGTGGGCGCGAGCACACCGGAGTTGCGGGCCGCGCGCGTCAGGGACGAGGTGTGATCTCCGCGTCCGGGTCCAGACACCACTCCAGTACGGCGGGCCAGTCGCCGTAGCCGGCGTCGAGGTCGAGGTGGGCGGCGCCGGGGAGGATGTCGGCGGGGATGCCCAGCGGTTCGGCGAAGGTCTCGCGTGCGCCCTCCGGGCAGTACGGGTCGTCGTCGCCCGCGACCAGGCGGGTCGGCCCGGGGAGGGCGAAGTCGAGGGCGAGCGGGGCGAATTCGGCGATCTCCGGGTGCCGTACGACGACGGAGGCGGACGGCGGCGAGACGAGCAGCACTCGGTCGACCCCGTCCAGACCGGGAAGCCCGCGGGCGACGGCGTGCAGCCACAGCAGGGCGGAGGCGCTGTGGGCGAGGACGACGCGTTCGCCCGGCGGCAGTTCGTCCAGATGCCGGGCGAGCTCGCTGAGCCAGCTGTCGAGACCGGGGTCGTCCGGGTCGGGCAGCTGGGGGTACGTCACGTGGTGGCCGAGGCCGGTGAGACGGTCGGCGAGCCAGTGCTGCCAGTGCTGTTCGGGGCGGTGGTTCTGCCAGCCGTGGAGGATGAGACAGGCGGTCATGGCGTCGATGTTTTCCGATCACCGTCCCACACGTCCAGTTGATCCGGGCGCGGAGTTGGCGGGACTCGGTTCAAGTGACCTGTGAGCCTGACCGCGGTGTGATCGTCCAGTGGTTGCTGCGCAGGACACGGTCCGCGAACGGCATGTCGAGTTCGCCGAGCAGGCGGAAGCCCAGGGAGCGGCAGATGCCGTTCGAGGGGCCGTTGGTCGTCGCCGGGAAGGCGTGTATGTCGCCCCAGCGGTTCTCGCGCCACGCCTGTCCGAGCAGCGCGCGCACCGCGCGCTTGCCCAGGCCCTGGCCCTGGAACTCCGGAAGCACCATCCAGCCGATCTCCGAGAGGGGGCCGTCCCCGGGGTCCTGGGACCAGATGGTGAGAGCCCCCGCGACCACCTCGGGCCGTTCCGGATCGGGGACGATCATCTTCACCCAGGCCCGGTCGGCCGCCGCGTCCTCCGCGTCCCGGCGCACCTTGTCCGCCATGCCCTCCCGCGGCAACGATCCGCCGAGCTCGGCCATCATGACGGGATCGCACCGCATCCGGACGTAGGCCTCGATGTCGGCCTGGTCCGCCGTGACATCGCGCAGCAACACGTGCTCCTCCAGCGGTTCGAAAGCCCTGCGAGGCCCGGGTGGTCCGGGCCACGCAGGGGATTGTTCAGGCAGCGTCAGCGTTTCCGGTGATCAGGTCGATCAGGGTCTGGGCCGTGTTGTCGGCGGAGTCGGGGTCCACCATCTCCATTCCCTCGAAGGTGGCGAACTGGGCGCTGCGCGGGAACAAGGCCTCCTCGTACGCGGTGAGCGCGGCCTCGACGTCGTCGGGGTGCGCGGCGAGCGCCTGACCGAGTTCGGCGCCGTCGAGCATGGCCAGGTTGGCGCCCTCGCCGTTCGGGGCCGCGAGGTGGGCGGCGTCACCGAGCAGGGTCACCCCGGGCACCCGTTCCCACCGGTGCCCGGTAGGCAGCGAGTACCAGGGGCGCAGGACCGGCGCGGTGTCGCCCTCGGTGATCAGCGCGGTGAGCTCCGGGGCCCAGCCGTCGAACTCCGCGGCGATCCGCGCGGTGGCCGCCGCAGGGTCGGTGAAGTCGATGGCGTCGAACCAGTCCAGCGGCCTGGACAGGCCCACATAGGCGTGCAGGGTGTCGCCGCTCTCCCGGTGGGCGAAGATGTCCGCGCCCGGCGAGGGCGCGATCAGCATTCCGCCGCCGACCGCCTCCGCGGCGGCCCGGTGCCGGGTGTCGGCGTCGAACAGGTAGATCTCGACGGCCGAGGTCCCGGTGTACTCGGGTGTGGCGGTGGAGAGCAGCGGCCGGACCCGTGACCAGGCGCCGTCCGCGCCGACGAGCAGACCGGTGACGACGCTGGTGCCGTCGGCGAACGTCACCTCGTGGCGGCCCTCGCCGAGGGAGCGCGCGCCGCTGACCTTGTGACCCCAGCGGACGGTGTCGGCCGGGAGGGAGTCGAGCAGGATCTGCCGCAGGTCGGCCCGCTGTACCTCGGGACGCCCGCCGGTGCCGTCGTCCGGCTTGTCGAGCAGGACCGTTCCGTTCGGGTCGAGGACACGGGTCGCCTGGCGGCCCTCCAGGATGATGGCGTGGAACTCGTCCATCAGGCCGGCCGCCTTGAGGGCGAGCTGGCCGTTGTAGTCGTGGATGTCGAGCAGCCCGCCCTGCGCGCGCTCCGTCGGGGAGGCCTCCGCCTCGTAGACCGTGGCCGGTATGCCGTGGACGTGCAGGACGCGGGCGAGGGTGAGGCCGCCGAGCCCGGCGCCGATGATCGTGACGGTGCTGTTCATGATGGGCTCCTTCGGTATCGGGGCGGCCGGTGGACTCCGGCCGTCCGTCACCGGAAAGGTGTCAACGCCCGCCGACGGATCACCGACAACGGACCTGCGGCCACCGGCATTCGACCGACAGCCGGCCTACAGCCGCCGACATCCGACCGACACCGCGGATCAGTCCCGGCGTGCCGCGAACCCCGCCACCCGCTCCTCCAGCCGCTTCCGGCATCGGGGCCATTCCTCGGCCGTGACGGAGAAGCTCGCCGAGTCCCGCAGCCGCCCGTCCTCGCCCGGCGCCCAGGAGCGGGACCAGTTCCGCAGCACGCCCTCGAAGCGGGCCCCGACGCTCTCGATCGCGGCCCGGGACCGTTCGTTGCGCGCGTCCGTCTTCAGGTCGACCCGTGAGACGCCCCACGCCTCGAAGGCGTGTCGGAAGAGCAGGAGTTTGGCCTCGGCGTTCACACCCGTGCCCTGCGCCGAGGCGCCCAGCCAGGTGAACCCGACCTCGACCGCGTCGAGTTGCTCCTCCGAGCGCCAGCACCGCGGCTCCAGGAACGACGTCGCCCCCACCGCCCGCCCGGTCGCGAGCGACACCTGCGCATACGGCGCGAGCCGCCCGGTCGCCGCCCGCTGCGACTGCGCGTCGATGTAGTCATGGACCTCCGCGCCCCTGGGCACCCAGGTGAAGGCGTATGTCCCCCGCTGCTCCTCCGCCGCCACCGCCAGATCGGCGGCATGCCGATGCGCCAACGGCTCCAGCCGCACGAACTCGCCCTCCAGAACGGGCCCTTCCAACCGGAAACCCATACCGCACCTTCCCCTCGGAACGGCAGCAGTATGTGCGGCCACCCCACCCACCGGAAAACGAATTTCCCTCACCCGGCGGGAGGTGTCAGGTGACGAGAGGAACGACGTCCCCCGTCGGGGGCCGAACGATCAGAACCCGTCCGCCAGTTCGGCGAAGGCTTCGTGAAAACCGGGAAAGGTCTTTCGCACGCATCCCGGGTCGTCGAACGAGACACCCGGGACCCGCAGCCCGGTGACCGCGAAGGACATCACGATGCGGTGGTCGCCGTACGTCCTGATCTCCGTCCCGGCGGAAGGGGCGAGCCCCGGCTGGATCTCGATCCAGTCCGGGCCCGTCGACACCTCCGCGCCCAGGCGCCGCAGGTTCTCCGCGCAGGCGTCCAGGCGGTCGCACTCCTTCACCCTCGTGTTCGCCACGTCCTCGATGCGGACCGGGCCGGACGCGAAGGGCGCGATCGCCGCCAGGGTGGGCATGGTGTCCGAGATGTCCCGCATGTTGACCGTGAGGCCGTGGAGCGATCCCGTGCCCCGGACCGTGGTGCCGTCCGCGCCGACGGACACCTCGGCGCCCATCCGCCGCAGTACGTCCACGAAGCCGAGGTCGCCCTGGAGCGCGCCACTGCCGAGGCCGGGGACCGTCACCTCGGCGCCCGGGGTGATCGCCGCCGCGGCGAAGAAGTAGCTCGCCGTGGACGCGTCCGGCTCGATCCCGTAGGTCGTCGCGCGGTAGCCGCCCGACGGGACCACGAAGACGTCGCCGTCCCGTACGACCTCCACCCCGAACGCCCGCATCATCGCGATCGTGATCTCCACGTACGGCACCGAGACCAGGTCCGTGACACGGATCCGCAGGCCCCGGCGGGTCAGGGGGCCGAGCAGCAGCAGCGCGGTGAGGTACTGGGAGGACTGGCCCGCGTCCAGCACGACCTCTCCGCCGTCGACGCCCGCCGCCCGCACGGTCAGCGGATGGTGTCCCTCCGCCTCCTCGTGCCGCAGGTCGACACCCAGGTCGCGCAGCGCACGCGACAACGGCAACAGGGGGCGTTTGCGCATCTGCGGCGAGGCGTCGAAGCGGTACGTGCCGTGGCCGACCGCGGCCAGCGTGGGCAGGAAGCGGGCCGTCGTCGCGCCGTCACGGCAGTACACGTCCGCCTCGGCGACCGCCGGTCCCTGCGGACGGCCGTCCACCTGCCAGGTGTCCGGGGTACGGCCCACCCGGTAGCCGAGTCGCACCAGGCCCTCGGCGAAGCCCTCCGTGTCGTCCGAGCGGAGCGGACGTACGAGGGTGGTCACCCCGTCCGCCGCGGCGGCCAGGAAGAGCGCGCGGGCGGTGATGGACTTCGAGCCGGGGAGGGAGAGGGAGCGCGGGGCGGGCGTACCAGCGGGCGTATCAGCGGGCATGTCGACGGGCATGCCCCTCATGATCTCCCGGCGGTCGACTTCGGCGCGAGGACGTCCACGGGATGGACCCCGTTCAGGGTTCAGGCCCCAGGCCCGGAACGTGGCCCCCGCTTCCACCGGTCGTCCGGCAGTGGCGCCTTCCGGTCCTTCTGCTCCTGGATCTCGTGGTACGAGTCCGCCGCGGTCCCGTGAAAGGCCTCGTCGTATGCCGCCAGCACCCCGGCCAGACCGCCACCGGCCGTGCCCCGTCGGCGGACGTGTGCGGCCAGGGCGATGAAGAGGCCGAGCACGACGACGAGAGCACCGACGACGATCAGGAGCGGCATCAACTGACCCATACAGCGACCCTACGCCGTACAACTCGGCGGCCCATCGGTCCCGTTGGCCCCGCCCTCACCAACTTCGGTAAATCCGGCCGGAGCCGGGAACCCCGCCCCGGCCCCGCTCGTCCAACCCGCAAGTTGCCGGAGAGTCACCGTGGTGCGGCGTCGGCCTCGCTGCTGGCTGCGAACGCTGACCAACCCTCTCCTCCGTACTGCGGCCGGCAGCATGCCGTCATCGGCGCGCCCCCCTCCAACAGCGCCGATGACGGCCCCTCATTCCCAGGCCGGGTCGCCTCCCCGCGTTAATGTGCACTCCCTTGACTGGCAGAAACTTCCCGGTTATTGGTGACTTCTCGGAAGTTTCCTTCAGTGGATCACCTCCGGAAGGAGCGCACGTGCCCTCCAGACGTACCGTCCTCGCCGCGACGGCAGGCGTCGCCGCCACCCTCGCCGTGAGCGGGACCGCCTACGCGGACGACAACAAGCTCCGCTCCCTCATCTCCCGTATGACGCTTGAGGAGAAGGTCGGCCAGCTCTTCGTGATGCGGGTCTACGGCCACTCCGCCACCGCCCCCGACCCGGCCGACATCGACGCCAACCTCAAGGAGATCGGCGTCCGTACGGCCGCCGAGATGATCGCCAGGTACCGGGTGGGCGGGATCATCTACTTCACCTGGGCGCACAACACCCGCGATCCGCACCAGATCGCCGACCTCTCCAACGGCATCCAGAAGGCGTCCCTGGACCAGCCGCGCGGGCTGCCCGTCGTCATCTCCACCGACCAGGAGCACGGGATCGTCTGCCGGGTCGGCGCGCCCGCCACCCTGTTCCCCGGTGCGATGGCCGTCGGCGCGGGCGGTTCCCGGGGGGACGCCCGCACCCTCGGCCGGATCGCCGGGCAGGAGCTCGGGGCCCTCGGCATCCGGCAGAACTACTCCCCCGTCGCCGACGTCAACGTCAACCCGGCCAACCCGGTCATCGGCGTCCGCTCCTTCGGGGCCGACCCGCAGGCCGTCGCCGGACTCGTCGCCGCCGAGGTCACCGGGTACCAGAGCGCCCGGGTGGCCGCGACCGCCAAGCACTTCCCGGGCCACGGGGACACCGCCGTCGACAGCCACTACGGCTTCCCGGTCATCACCCACAGCCGGGCACTCTGGGAGAAGCTGGACGCCGTCCCCTTCCGGGCCGCGATCCGCGCCGGCATCGACTCGATCATGACCGCGCACATCCAGTTCCCGGCGCTCGACGTCCCCCACTCTCGGCTTCGCTCGAGCGGGGGGACCCCCATCGGTGACCCGGCCACCCTCTCCCACCCGATCCTCACCGGCATCCTGCGCGGCGAGCTCGGCTACGACGGGGTCGTGGTCACGGACTCCCTCGGCATGGAGGGCGTACGGACCAAGTACGGCGACGACCGCGTCCCCGTCCTCGCCCTCAAGGCCGGCGTCGACCAGCTCCTCAACCCGCCCTCCCTGGACGTGGCGTGGAACGCGGTCCTGAAGGCCGTACAGGACGGAGAGCTGACCGAGGCACGGCTCGACGAGTCGGTCCTGCGCATCCTGCGACTGAAGGCCCGGCTGCGGCTGTTCGAGCAGCCGTACGTCAGTCAGGGCGGTGTCACACGGGCCGTCGGCACCCCGGCCCACCTGGCCGCGGCCGACCGGATCGCCCAGCGGACGACGACCCTGCTGGTCAACGAGAAGCGGCTGCTGCCCCTCTCCCGGCGCACCCACCGCAAGCTGCTCGTGGTGGGCGCCGACCCCGCCTCGCCGTCCGGTACGACGGGCCCGCCCACCGGGGTCCTCGCCGCCGCCCTCACCGGACTCGGCTTCACCGCCACCGCCCTGTCGACCGGTACGGCGCCCTCGACGACCACCATCGAACAGGCCGTCACCGCCGCTCAGCAGGCGGACGCGGTGATCGTGGGGACGTACAACATCACCACCACCCAGAAGACCCTGGTCGAGCAACTCGTGGCGACCGGGAAGCCGGTGGTGGCCGTCGCGATCCGCAATCCCTACGACGTGGCCCAACTGCCCACCGTCGCGGCCTGCTTGGCGACCTACTCCTGGACCGACGTCGAACTGCGGGCGGCCGCACGCGTGATCGCCGGGAAGGCGGCACCGCGCGGGAGGCTGCCGGTGCCGGTGCAGCGGGCCGACGATCCGGCGAAGGTGCTGTACCCGGTCGGGTACGGGCTGTCGTACGGCCGATAGCGCGCGGGGCGTAGTCGCCGTACGCCTCGCAACCCGCTCACCACCCCCGAAAGGCGCAAAGCACCCCACACGCCTGGCGTGGCCACGCCGCGACGGTCACGCTGGGCGGTGGGGGTAGTCCGGGGGGATCGCGATGCGCGAGAAGTGTTCCACGGGGGTCGTGTGCGTACTGCTGGCGCTGCTCGCCGCCCTGTTGACGGGGTGTACGCAAGCGGCCGGCAGCGACGGCGGTGAGCAGAAGGGGGAATCCGGCGCCGCGGTCTCCGTCTCGCCGTCCGTGACCCGGGCCTCCGGTTTCGGCGCGGTGTTCCTCGCGGTCGACGAGTGCAGTTCCTTCGGCAAGGCCAGCTTCACCGAGGTGCCCTGCACCAGTGAGCGGGCTGCGGCGCGGGTCGTGGCCCGGCACGACGGCACCCCGGCCGACGGTCCGCCGTGCCCGGCGACCACCGACTTCGTGCTGCACATCAGTGAGCAGAGCCAGATCTCCGACGAGGACGGCGACGGGGCGGTGCCCCAGGGGTACGCCTGTATGCGCAACCTGGAGGCGCCGCATCCCGGTGACCCGGGCGGCGGGGGCGGGCCGCGCACGATCGTCGGCGACTGTGTGTACAACTCGGGCAGCGGACAGGTCCGGGAGACCGCGTGCGACGGCAAGGGCGAGCGGAAACCGCAGTACCAGGTGGCGAAGGCCGTCGCGCAGCGCGCTCTGTGCCCGCTGTCGACGGCCCTGTACGTCCAGCTCGGCGGCGCCCAGCCGGTGGGCTGCGCCCGGCCGCTGTGAGCGACGGCCGGGCGCGGTGAGCGGGTTACGGACGCAGCGTGG
This sequence comes from Streptomyces sp. NPDC019531, assembly GCF_044903305.1. Classification (NCBI taxonomy): domain Bacteria; kingdom Bacillati; phylum Actinomycetota; class Actinomycetes; order Kitasatosporales; family Streptomycetaceae; genus Streptomyces; species Streptomyces sp. NPDC019531. The sequence continues at coordinate 38,769 of NZ_JBJDQL010000046.1, forward strand.
GCTCGCGCTCCACGTCCCGTACGTCCAGCTTCTTGTCGAACTTCGCGAGCGGCTTCGCCTCGGCGACGGCCGTGGCCGGGACATCCGCCCAGTCCAGGATCCGAGCGGTGGCGAAGGCCTTCTGGTCGGCCACCAGACCGGCGACGTTGGCCCCGTGGTTCATGCCGGGCGCGGTGAGGACGTACGAGTCCTTCGCGCCCTTGTCGACCCGGAACCGCTCCGAGCCCCACGGGTCGTTCTGGCCGTAGACGTAGAGCATGTGCCGGGCGTTGTGGCGGACCCAGTTGTCCACGTCCCGCATGGCGTACGGCTGGAACTTGGTCGGGATCTCCCTCGGGACGAAGTTCCGCGGCGGCTGGTAGCCGTAGCGGATGTACTTCTTCTCGATGTGCGGGAAGTGGATCGTCGGAGCGCCGAGCTGGGTGGCCGCCTGGTAGAAGTACGGCGTGTACGGCGCGAGGCCCTGGTCCGTGTAGAAGGAGAACCCGGAGATCGTGTCGATCGAGTTCCAGATCTGGTCGTCGGTCGCGGTCTTCGCGTCCGGCGGGATCAGCTCGTCCTCGGCGCAGTCGGCGGCCTGGGCGTACTGCCAGAAGCCCCAGACGTAGTCGAGTACGACCGCCTCGTACGCCTTGTCGAGGCTGCCGACGGTGTCGAAGGTGAAGCCTTCCGCCGCCGCGTACTCGGCGTACTTCTTCTCCAGCGGCTCGCGGCGGACGAGGGCCTCGCGCTGCACCGCGTTCAGCCGGTCCCGGCACTCCTTGGTGCCGACGGTCGCGAAGAAGCGGTCGTAGGCCGAGTCCTCGTTGTTCACCACGTCGTTGGGGGCGACGTAGGCGACGACGCCGTCCATGTCACGCGGGTAGAAGCGCTCGTAGTAGGTGGCGGTCATGCCGCCCTTGGAGCCGCCCGTGGCGAGCCAGTTCTCGGTGTAGATCTTCTTCAGCGCCTTGAAGATGCGGTGCTGGTCGCTGGCGGCCTGCCAGATGTCCAGCTTGGTCCAGTCGGCCGGGTCGGGCCGGGACGGTGTGAAGAAGCGGTACTCCATGGAGACCTGGTTGCCGTCGACGATCCGGGTGGGCTCGCTGCGGCTGGGTGTCGTGGAGACGTTGTAGCCGCCGGTGTAGAAGACGGTCGGGCGGCTGACGTCCTTGTGCAGCAGGGTGATCCGCTGCTGGAACGTGCCCTTGGACGGGTGCCGGTGGTCGACCGGCTGGGTGTAGTCGAGGACGAAGTAGCGGTACCCGGTGTACGGCTTCTCCTCGATCAGGCTCATCCCCGGGATGGACAGCAGCCGGTCCTTGATGTCGGTCGGCCCCGGCTCGGCGGCGGTCGCCGCCCCCGCCGTGCTGACGGTGCCTATGAGCACCACCAACGTGAGAAGCCATCTGAGCGCCTTGCGCATGCACCCTCCCCTGTGAGTACAGATGTGCGCCGGACGCTAGTGGCGCAAGTCCGGTCAGCACCAGGGGAGATGGCGCCTCGATGGGGAAAACCCTGTGCGAGATCTGTGCCTCAGAGCCGGATCCAGCCCTCGGAGTCGTACTTCCCCCGCCCCACCGCACCCTTGATCCACACCTTGCGCTGCCCCGCGTGCACGGTGACGGGGCCGGCGTGGAACCTGTACCGCCCGGCGTCCTCGACCGGCCGGAGCCCGTACGCCCGCAGACTCACCACCATGTGCTGCCGCACCCCCGGGCGCTTGGACACGGTGATCGCACACACGTAACCGCTCCGCTTGTACACCTCCACGGTCCCGGTGGAGAAGGGGAAGGACCTGACCTTCCGCCCCTCGCACGACGAGGCCGCCGCCTGCGCCTGCCCAGGCACGGCCACTCCGAGCACCCCGGACACGGTCACCACGGCCAGCCCCACAGCCAGCCGCCGTATCGCTCCACTCTTCACTGCCGTCCCTCCCGCACCGCTTGGGCGTACAGGTGTACGGACGCACAACGTATGTCGGACGGTTGCGCGACCCTCAGCGAGACACCTCGACGGGCTCCCCCACGAACGTCCGCCACAGCCCGGCATACCGCCCGCCCAGGGCGAGCAGTCCATCGTGGGTGCCGTCCTCCACCACCCGCCCGCGGGCAGAACC
>NZ_JBJDQL010000046.1:40963-77651 GCF_044903305.1 Streptomyces sp. NPDC019531
CACAGGCCCGCCTCCCGGATCCGGTCATGCCGCTGCCGGCGCGTCCTCGCCCACGAACGTCCGCCACAGCCCGGCATACCGCCCGCCCAGGGCGAGCAGTCCATCGTGGGTGCCGTCCTCCACCACCCGCCCGCGGTCCATCACCACGACCCGGTCCGCGCGGGCCGCGGTGGTCAGGCGGTGGGCCACGACGAGTGTCGTGCGGCGGCCTGCGAGGCGGTCGGTGGCCTGGTTGACCTGGGCCTCGGTGGCGAGGTCGAGGGCCGCCGTGGCCTCGTCGAGGAGGAGGATGTCGGGGTCGACGAGTTCCGCGCGGGCCAGGGCGATCAGCTGGCGCTGGCCCGCCGAGAGGTTGCGGCCGCGCTCGGCGACCTCGTGGAGGTAGCCGCCGTCGAGCGTGGCGATCATCTCGTGGGCGCCGACCGCGCGGGCCGCCGCCTCGACCTCGGCGTCGGTGGCGGCCGGGCGGCCGTAGGCGATGGCGTCCCGGACCGTGCCCTGGAAGAGGTACGCCTCCTGCGGGACCACGCCGAGGCGGTGGCGGTAGGAGGTGAGGTCCAGGGAGCGCAGGTCGGTGCCGTCGACCGTGACCTGTCCGCCCGTCGGGTCGTAGAAGCGGGCCACCAGCTTCACGAGGGTCGACTTGCCCGCGCCCGTCTCGCCGACGAACGCGACCGTCTGGCCCGCGGGGATCGTCAAGTCGATGCCGCCGAGGGCTTCTTCGTCACCGGCGTACGCGAAGTGCACGTTCTCGAAGGCCACTTCGCCGCGCAGGGAGAGGACCTCCAGCGGCTCCTCGGCCGCCTTCGTGGACGTCGGCTCCCGCAGCAGCTCCTGGATGCGGCCCAGGGAGACGGTCGCCTGCTGGTAGCCGTCGAAGACCTGGGAGAGCTGCTGGACCGGGGCGAAGAACAGGTCGATGTAGAGCAGGTACGCCACCAGGGCGCCCGTCGTCAGGGTCGTCGCGTCCACCCGGCCCGCGCCCGCGATCAGTACGGCGGCCGCGGCCACCGACGACAGCAGCTGCACGAACGGGAAGTAGATCGAGATCAGCCACTGGCCCCGGATACGGGCCCTGCGGTAGCTGTCGCTGCGTTCCGCGAAGCTCCGGCCGCCGTCCCCCTCGCGCCGGAACGCCTGCACGATCCTGAGCCCGGACACCGACTCCTGGAGGTCGGCGTTGACCAACGCGACGCGTTCCCGGGCCAGTTCGTAGGCCTTCACGCTCGCCTTGCGGAAGAAGTACGTCGCCACGATCAGCGGCGGCAGGGTCGCGAAGACGACCAGCGCCAGCTGTACGTCGATCACCAGCAGGGCGACCATGATACCGAAGAAGGTGACGACCGAGACGAACGCGGTGACCAGGCCGGTCTGCAGGAAGGTCGACAGGGCGTCGACGTCCGTCGTCATCCTCGTCATGATCCGGCCGGTCAACTCCCGCTCGTAGTAGTCGAGTCCGAGCCGCTGGAGCTGCGCGAAGATCTTCAGACGCAGGGCGTAGAGGACCCGCTCCCCCGTGCGTCCGGTCATCCGGGTCTCGCCGATCTGCGCCGCCCACTGGGCGAGGACCGAGAGCAGCGCGAGAAGGGTCGCCGTCCAGACCGCGGCCATGGCCATGCGGGAGACACCGTCGTCGATGCCGTGCCGGATCATCACCGGGAGCAGCAGACCCATGCCGGCGTCCACGGCCACCAGGCCCAGGCTGATCAGCAGCGGTGCCCCGAAGCCGCGCAGCAGCCGTCGCAGGCCGTACGACTCCTCGGGGGTGACCGCGCGTGCCTCGTCGATGCCGGGGGTGTCCGTCGCCGGGGGCAACGCGTCGACCTCGGCGAGGAGTTCGGGGGTGGCCGGGGTGCCGGCCAGGGCCAAGTCCCTGGGCTCGCGGTCGCCGGTCCACAGGCGGGGCGTCACCCCGCGCTCGGCGTCGAACTCGGCGTCCAGTTCGTCGCGTACGGAGGTGTCGTCCTGTACGGCGACCGGCTGGGCGTGGCCCGGGGAGACGCCGCCGAGGCCGTCGGGGTCGGTGAGCAGGCGGCGGTAGAGGGGGGAGCGGCCCTGGAGTTCCTCGTGGGTGCCGAGGTCGGCGAGGCGGCCGTGCTCCAGGACGGCGATGCGGTCGGCGAGGTTGAGGGTGGAGCGGCGGTGGGCGATGAGGAGAGTCGTGCGGCCCTCCATGACCTGCTTCAGGGCCTCGTGGATCTCGTGCTCGACCTGCGCGTCCACGGCGGAGGTGGCGTCGTCCAGGACGAGCAGGCGCGGGTCGGTGAGGATCGCCCGGGCGAGCGCGACGCGCTGACGCTGGCCGCCGGAGAGGGTGAGGCCGTGTTCGCCGACCTTGGTGTCGTAGCCCTCGGGGAGCTCGGCGATGAAACGGTCCGCCTGGGCGGCGCGGGCGGCCTGCTCGATCTGTTCCCGGGTCGCGTCGGGACGGCCGTACGCGATGTTGTTCCTGACCGTGTCCGAGAACAGGAAGGAGTCCTCGGGGACCAGGCCGATCGCGGCCCGCAGCGAGTCGAGGGTGAGCTCGCGGACGTCGTGGCCGCCGATGAGGACGGCGCCGTGGGTGACGTCGTAGAAGCGCGGCAGCAGGAGTGAGACGGTGGACTTTCCGGAGCCGGAGGAGCCGACGACCGCGAGGGTCTCTCCGGGGCGGATCTCGAAGCTCAGCCCGTCGAGGACGGGGCGCTCATGGTCGTAGCCGAAGGACACGTCGTCGAACTCGACCGTCGCGGGGGCGTCGGCGGGCAGCTCCTTGGCGCCCTCTTGCATGGTGGGCTCGGTGTCGATCAGTTCCAGGACACGCTCGGTGCCGGCGCGTGCCTGCTGGCCGACCGTGAGGACCATGGCGAGCATCCGGACCGGGCCGACGAGCTGGGCGAGGTAGGTGGAGAAGGCGACGAAGGTGCCGAGGGTGATGTGACCGCGGACCGCGAGCCAGCCGCCGAGCGCCAGCATCGCGACCTGGCCGAGGGCGGGGACGGCCTGGAGGGCCGGGGTGTACTTCGAGTTGAAGCGGATCGTGCGCAGGCGGCCCGCGAAGAGGCGGCGGCCGACCTCCCTGAGCTTTCCGGTCTCCTGGTCCTCCTGGCCGAAGCCCTTCACCACGCGTACGCCGCTGACGGCGCCGTCGACCACGCCCGCCACGGCGGCGGCCTGGGCCTGGGCGTACCAGGTGGCGGGGTGCAGCTTGGAGCGGGAGCGCTTGGCGATCCACCACAGGGCCGGGGCCACCGCCAGGGCGACCAGGGTGAGCGGGATCGACAGCCAGGCCATCACGACCAGGGAGATCAGGAAGAGGGCGAAGTTGCCGATCGTCATCGGCAGCATGAAGAGCAGGCCCTGGATCAGCTGGAGGTCGCTGGTGGCACGGCCGACGACCTGGCCGGTGGACAGCTCGTCCTGACGGCGGCCGTCGAGGCGGGTGATGGTGCCGAACATCTCGGTCCGCAGGTCGTGCTGGACGTCGAGGGCGAGGCGGCCGCCGTAGTAGCGGCGGATGTAGGTGAAGGCGTAGACGAGGACCGCCGCGACGATCAGGGCTCCGGCCCAGGGCGCCATGTCACGGCTGTGGTCGCCGACGACGTCGTCGATGATCACCTTGGTGATCAGGGGGACGATCGCCATGACGGCCATGCCGGCGAGGGAGGAGCCGAGGGCGAGTACGACGTCCTTGGGGTAACGCCAGGCGTACCCGGCCAGTCGTCGTGCCCATCCCCGTTGCGGTGTCACGCGGGTGCCCTCCGGTTCGTACGGCCTGATCTTCCGGAAGGCACCAACGCGAAATCAAGCGGATTTCATCCCTCCGCAACAGTCCCTCCGCAACAGAACGGGTCAGACCCGTACGCGCAGGTAGTAGAAGCGGGTCGTCTGCACCACGTTCTGGTTGTCGTCGCTGACCAGCAGGACCTTCAGGCGGCCCTTGTCATGGCCCGTGATCACCATGCCCTCGATGTTGTCCAGAAGCGGGTTCGGCTGGGGCTGCTTGGCCGCGGCGCCCAGGGTCGGGCAGCTCGCGATGTCGGTCAGCAGGGTCTTCTTGATCAGGCGTACGCCGGACTGGCCCGTGAGGTTCTCGATGCCGCTGGTGTCCGTGGCGTGGCGGGGGTCGGCCAGGTAGAGGCGGACCGTGTTGCCGACGCCGGAGGTGAAGCCGCGTTCCAGGACGAGAAGGCGGCCGTCCGGGAGGGCCTGGACCTCGGGGACGCCGAGGAAGGCGGCGTCGGTGCGGTAGGCGTACTGGGCGGAGAGCTCCCAGGTCTTTCCGTGCCGCTGCCAGGTCTGGAACCGGACGATGCCGGCCGTGTCGCCGGAGAGCGCGTACTCCATGGAGGCGAGCAGGGTGCGGCCGCCGTTGGTGAGGGTCAGGCCCTCGAAGGTCTGGTTCGACGTGGCACGGCCCGTCGGGGCCACCTGGAGGGAGGCCGGGACGGGCAGGCGGTCGAGGATTTTGCCGTCCACGCTGTAGCGGCGGATCGACGGCTCGGTCTCCGACGTGATCAGCCGGGTGCCGTCCCGGTCTATCACCAGACCCTCGGAGTCCAGCGCGGCACCGTTCTCGTCGGCGAGCGGGACGACCGACTTCGGCGCGAGACTCTTCGCGTCCAGGTCGAAGAGGGCGGAACGGTCCGAGAGGGCGGCCAGCGAGCCGTCCCTGTCCACCGCGAGCGCGGAGAAGTTGCCGACGAAGGCGCCGTCGTACGTCGTCTTGTCGAGCGCGTCGGAGAAGCGGTCGAGGGAGACGGAGGGGGAACAGGCGTGGCTCACCGGCGCGGCGGCGACGGCGGGTCCCGCCGCCGTCAGGCAGGTCGCCGCCGCCAGGGCCGCGGTGGTGGTCGCGAGTACGGTTCTCAGCTGCATGGGCGTCACGGTAGGGCGGGTGGGTGACGTACGGGAGTCCGTGAGGAGTCAGGTCTTACCCGGGAGTCCGTGAGGCGTCAGGTCTTACCCGGGAGTCCGCGAGGCGTCAGGTCTTACCCGGGGTTGTACGAGGCCTTACTCGCCCCTTTGACAATTCACAGGCAGCCGCCAGGTACGGCACAGCCCGCACCCACCCGGCTTTCGCACGATGCCGGGGTGACATCTGCCACCGATCCGCACCCCCACACCGAGACCACGGCCGTCTCCCCCGACTGGGCCCCGCCCACGCCACCCGCCGCGCCACCGGACAGGGCCCCACGCTGGTCGCTGCCCGCGCTGCTGGCGATCCTGGTCCTGGCCGGCGTGCTGTACGGCTGGAACCTGTCCGGGTCCAGCCTGAACAGCTTCTACAGCTCCGCCATCTACAGCGGCACGCAAAGCTGGAAGGCCTGGTTCTTCGGTTCGCTCGACGCGGGCAACTTCATCACCGTCGACAAGCCGCCCTTCGCGCTGATGATCATGGGCCTGTCGTGCCGGATCTTCGGCTTCGGCACCTGGCAGATGATGGCACCCGAGATCGCGGCCGCCCTGGGCACGATCTGGATCCTGCACACCTCCGTGAAGAAGGTCTTCGGGCATGTGGCGGCGACCGTCGCCGCGCTCGTGCTCGCGCTCACCCCGATCACGGTCGCGATCAACCGTGACAACAACCCCGACACCATCCTCGTCCTGCTGATGGTGGGCGGCGCGGCCCTCGCACTGCGCGCCGTCCGCAACGACAAGCTGCTGCCGCTGATCGGCTCGGCGGTCCTCTTCGGGCTCGCCTTCAACACCAAGATGCTCCAGGGCTACATCGCCCTGCCGGCCGTCTTCGCCGTGTACGTGTACGCCTCGAAGCTCGGCTGGAAGAAGAAGGTCGTCAACCTGGCCCTCGCGGCTGTCGCTCTGACCGTCGCCAGCTTCTGGTGGGCCACGGCGGTCTCCCTCGTCCCGGCCGACGACCGGCCCTACATCGGCGGCTCGACCGACGGCTCCGCCTGGGACCTGATCATGGGCTACAACGGCCTGGGCCGGGTCCTCGGCGGCGAGGGCAACGGCGGAGGCGGTGGAGGCGGAGGCGGCACCTTCGCCGGCACCGCGGGCATCGGCCGGATGTTCAACGACGTCCTCGGCGGCCAGATCTCCTGGCTGATCCCCTTCGCCTTCCTCGCGCTCGTCGCCGGCCTGGTGCTGTGCGGCCGGGCCCCGCGCACCGACGCCACCCGCGCCGCGCTCGTGATGTGGGGCGGCTGGCTGGTGCTGCACTACCTGACCTTCGCGATGGCCGAGGGCACCATGCACCCGTACTACACGACCGCGCTCGCCCCCGGCATCGCGGCGCTGACCGGCGCGGGCGGCGTCATGATGTGGCGTGCCTTCCGCGGCGCCGACGCCCGCTGGTCCTGGGTCCTGCCCGCCGGCCTCGCGGTCACCGGCATCTGGGCGATCGTGCTGCTGCGCCGGGCCACCGGCTGGAACACCTGGCTGTGGCCGGTCGTCGGCGTGGTCATGGTCCTCGCGATCGTGGGCCTGTTCGTCTTCAGGACCGCGAGCTCCGGCACCAAGGCGCGGCTGCTCGCCGTGTCCGTCGCCGCGGCGATCGTGGCGGCCCTCGCGGGTCCGACGGCGTACGCGGCCTCGCCGGCCTTCTCCTCCACCAGCGGTGGCATGGGCGGCACCAACCCGACGGCGGGTCCCTCGACCGGCGGCGGCATGGGCGGTCCCGGCGGCGGTGGCGGCCGGGGCGGCTTCGGCGGCAACGGTGGCGGACCCGGCGGCCAGCAGGGCACCGAGCAGGATGGCCAGGCGAACGGCGAGTTCCCGGGCGGCGGCAACGGGCAGATGCAGCCCGGTGGCGGCAACGGTGAGCTGCCGCAGGGCGGCGGTACGGCTCCTGGAGGTCAGCAGGGCGGCCAGGCGAACGGGGAGTTTCCCGGCGGCGGCACGGCACCCGGTGGACAGAACGGCGAGTCCGGTACGTCCGGTACGGCTCCCGGCGGCACCGGCGGTACGAGCGGTGGCCCCGGCGGTGGCGGCGGCGGTATGGGCGGCAGCGTCGACGGCGAGCTGGTCTCGTACCTGGAGAAGCACCAGGACGGCGCCAAGTGGCTGCTCGCGGTGTCCAACTCGCAGAGCGCGGGCCAGCTGATCCTCAGCACCCACAAGCCCGTCATCTCCATGTGGGGCTTCACCGGCTCCGACGCCGCGATGACCCTCGACAGGCTCAAGGAGCTGGTGAAGAAGGGCGAACTGCACTACATCCAGCTCGGCGGCGGTGGCATGGGCGGCAACAGCAGCCTCAACCAGGAGATCACCAGCTGGGTGCAGAAGAACGGCACGGCGGTGAAGGAGAGCGACTACAGCACGAGCAAGAGCTCGACGTCCGAGTCGACTTCCACGTCGAACACGAACACGTCGACGATCTACCGCCTGGACGCGTCGGACGTCAGCTGACCAAGAGCTGACCGAGAACCGGCAGACGGCCCCCGACCACGCGTCGGGGGCCGTTTTCGCGTGTCAACTCGCGTAGACAAGGCCCGATTTGCCGTTTCAGGTCACTCAATGGACACGCGCCATCCATTTACAAGGCTGCATGCTCATGCCACGCTCCCATCTGCCGCCTCCATTCAACCCGCGTAGATGGGACCCCACTTCATGCTGGCGACACGCGTACGCAGCTGGAAGTCGGTGGCCTTGACCACCGCCGCCGTGCTGGTCGGGCTCGCCGCCCCGGTCGTGACCACGACCCCGGCCGCCGCCACGACGACCGCCTACGACTCGACGTACTACAAGAACGCGATCGGCAAGACGGGCACGAGCCTCAAGTCGTCCCTGCACACGATCATCAGCGCCAACGTCACGAAGATCTCGTACTCCGCGGTCTGGAACGCCCTCATGGCCACCGACCAGGACCCGAACAACAGCAACAACGTGATCCTGCTGTACAGCGGTGTCTCCCGCGCCAAGTCCCTCAACGGCGGCGACGTCGGCGACTGGAACCGCGAGCACACCTGGGCCAAGTCCCACGGCGACTTCGGCGAGTCGATCGGCCCCGGCACCGACCTGCACCACCTGCGGCCCGCGGACGTCCAGGTCAACAGCATCCGCGGCAACCTGGACTTCGACAACGGCGGCAGCGCCGTCACCAACGGCGGCGGCAGCACCGTCGACTCCGACTCCTTCGCGCCGCGCGCCGCGGACCGGGGCGACGTGGCCCGCATGATCCTCTACATGGCCGTCCGCTACGAGGGCGACGACGGCTTCGCGAACCTGGAGCCCAACGAGAAGGTCGGCAACGGCTCCAACCCCTACATGGGCAAGCTCTCCGTCCTCAAGGCCTGGAACGAGGCGGACCCGCCCAGCGCCTTCGAGGAGAAGCGCAACCAGGTCATCTACGACACCTACCAGCACAACCGCAACCCGTTCATCGACCACCCGGAGTGGGTCGAGGCAATCTGGTAGGCGCCCGGCTACAGGTGCGTGGGTGCGAACATCCGTAGCACCACCGGGAGTACGACCACCGAAGGCCCCGGTGAGCCGAGCGCCTTCGACAGGTCGTCCGACAGGGTCTCCGGGGTCGTACGGACCCCGGGGACGCCGAACGACTCCGCCAGGGCCACAAAGTCCGGGCGGGTCAGTTCCGTCGCCGTAGCCTCGCCGAAGGCGTCCGTCATGTACTCGCGCAGGATGCCGTAACCGCCGTCGTCGACGATCAGCCAGGTGACGTTCAGGTCGTACTGGCGGGCGGTGGCCAGTTCGGCGATGGAGTACAGGGCTCCGCCGTCGCCGGAGACCGCCAGGACCGGGCGGGTGGGGTCCGCGACCGCCGCGCCCAGGGCCGCGGGGAAGCCGTAGCCCAGGCCGCCGGCGCCCTGCGCCGAGTGCATGTGGTTGGAGCCCTTGGCGTCGAAGGCGGACCAGGCCCAGTACGTCAGGATCGTCATGTCCCAGAAGGAGGGGGCGGAGGCGGGCAGCGCCCGGCGGATCGCCGCCAACAGGTCCTGTTCCAGGGTGAGTTCCTGGGCGGCGATACGGTCGGAGACCTTCGCGAGGACGGTACGGACCCGCTCGGGAGCCTCGGTGTCCTCCCTCGGTGACACCGTCTCCAGCAGCGCCTGCAACGCCAGTCGCGCATCCGCGTGGATGCCCAGCGCCGGGTGGTTGGACTCCAGCTTGCCGAGGTCCGCCTCGATCTGGACGACCCGCCCTCGCGGCCTGAACGTGTGGTAGTTGGACGACAGTTCGCCCAACCCCGAGCCCACCACGAGCAGGACGTCCGCGTCCTCCAGGAAGTCCGTCACAAAACGGTCCTCGATCCAGGACTGGAGGGACAGGGGGTGCGTCCACGGGAACGCCCCCTTGCCGCCCGGCGTCGTCACCACCGGCGCCTGAAGCAGTTCCGCCAGCTGTCGCAGCTTGCGGGACGCGTCCGCCCGTACGACTCCCCCGCCCGCGATGATCGCCGGGCGGGCGGCGCGGGACAGCAAGTCCGCTGCCACCGCCGTGAGTTCGGGGCGCGGCGGCAGCTCCTCCGGGAACGCGTCGCCACCCGTCACCACCGGGATCAGCGTCGGCGACAGCAGCACGTCCTGCGGGATCTCCGCCCACACCGGGCCGTGCGGGGCGGTCAGCGCCGACTTCCAGGCCGCCTCGATCGCCGACGGGATCTGGGACTGGGTGCGGACCGTGTGGACCGACTTGACCACGCCCCTGAACGAGGCCGACTGGTCCGGGAGTTCGTGCAGGTAGCCGTGGCGGCCGCCGCCCAGGCCTGCGGAAGGAATCTGGCTGCTGATCGCCAGGACGGGGGCCGAAGCCGCGGCCGCCTCCTGGAGGGCGGCCAGGGACGTCAGCGCGCCGGGGCCCGTGGACAGCAGCAGCGGGGCCGCCTCCCCCGTGATCCTGCCGTACGCGTCCGCCGCGAAGCCCGCGTTGTTCTCCACCCGCAGACCGATGTAGCGCAGGTCGGACCGCCGTAGCGCGTCGAACATGCCGAGCGCGTGCTGGCCGGGCAGGCCGAAGACGGTCGTCGCGCCGAGCCCGGCCAGGGTCTCCACGACCAGGTCTCCGCCGTTGCGGCCGGGAGGAGGGTTGAGAGCAGCGGAAATCTGCGCCTCCGTCGGACGGAGCACCAGGTCGTGGTCGTGAGTCACTGCGCGCGGGCCTCGGCAATCTGGCGGGACATGATCGTGGTCAGTTCGTAGGCGGTGTGGGAGGCCGCCACCGACGTGATCTCCGCGTGGTCGTACGCGGGGGCCACCTCGACGACGTCCGCCGACACCAGGTTGCACGATGCCAGACCCCGCAGGATCTCCAGCAACTCGCGGGAAGTCATGCCGCCGGCCTCGGGCGTGCCGGTGCCGGGCGCGTGCGCCGGGTCCAGGCAGTCGATGTCGACGGAGATGTAGAGCGGGCGGTCGCCGATGCGCTGCCGCAGCTGGTCGGCCACCTCGTCCACACCGCGCCGCATGACATCCGCGGACGTGACGATCCCGAAGCCCAGCTTGGCATCGTCGTCCAGGTCCTGCTTGCCGTACAGCGGCCCGCGCGTGCCCACGTGCGAGAGGGCGGAGGTGTCGAGGATCCCCTCCTCCACCGCCCGCCGGAACGGCGTCCCGTGTGTGTACTCCGCGCCGAAGTACGTGTCCCAGGTGTCGAGGTGCGCGTCGAAGTGCAGCAGCGCCACCGGGCCGTGCTTCTTCGCGACCGAGCGCAGCAGCGGCAACGCGATCGTGTGGTCGCCGCCCAGGGTCATCAGCCGGGCGCCGGTGCCGAGGAGGTCGTCCGCCGCCGCCTCGATCGTCTCGACGGCCTCGTTGATGTCGAAGGGGTTGACCGCGATGTCCCCGCCGTCCGCCACCTGGGCGAGCGCGAAGGGGGACGCGTCCTGCGCCGGATTGTAGGGCCGCAGCAGCCGGGAGGCCTCGCGGATCGCGTTGCCGCCGAAGCGGGCGCCCGGCCGGTACGAGACACCCGAGTCGAACGGCACCCCGACCACGGCGACATCCGCCCGGCCCACCTCGTCGAGGCGCGGCAGCCGGGCGAAGGTCGCGGGTCCGGCGTACCGCGGGATGCGGGAGGAGTCGACGGGGCCGCGGGGCGTCTCGGGGGAGCTCATGGTCGTATGCCTTCCGTTTGTCTTCACCGCTTCACCGTTCGAGTACGGCGGCCAGGGCATCGACGACACTAGGTGGCCGGAAAACGGCTGCGAAGTGTACGTTTCATCCATTCGAGCGGTACTGGATGGAGGGAACATCCACCATGTCGGACCCGGCTGTCCCACCCACCCCACCGGTCCCACTGGCCGCGCTGCTGGCCCGCGAGGACCTCGCGCTACGGCAGATCGCGGGGCCCACGGATCCGGCCACGGTCGTCCACTGGGCGCACACCTCGGAGATGGCGGACCCGTACCCGTATCTGCTGGGCGGTGAGCTGCTGCTGACGGCCGGGGTGCACATTCCGGAGGCGGCGGGTTCGGGCACGTACTTCGACGACTACGTGTCGAGGATCGTCGCGGCGGGCGGGGCGGCGCTCGGCTTCGGGGTGGCGCCGGTGCACGACACGGTCCCGCGCGCGCTGGTCGCTGCCTGCGACGCCTACGAGCTGCCCCTGATCGAGGTCCCGCCCCAGACCACTTTCTCCGGCGTGGCCCGCGCGGTCTGGCAGCTGATGGCCCAGGCCCGCCATGCCGAACTCCGCCGCGTCACCGAGGCCCAGCAGAGCCTGGCGGCAGCCGCGTCCCGCCCGGACCCGGTGCCGTCGGTACTGCGACAGCTGGCGCGGCGGGTCGGGGGACAGGCGGTGCTTTTCGGGCCGGAGGGGGCGGAGATCGCGTCGGCCGGGAGGAAAACCGGGAGGACACAGGCGGACGACGCGCTCGCCCGGCTGGTCCGGCTCGTCGCGGAACGCGCCTCCACCACCGCCACCGACACCGTCGCCGGTCTCCACCTCGCCGTCTACGCCCTCGGCGCCGGGCACGGCTTCGCGCTCGGGGTCGCCGCGCCCCGCCGCGAGCCCGGTGATCACACCATCGCCTCCGTCGCCGCCGTACTGCTGTCGTTGCTCACCGGTGAACATCAGAGCGGGCCGGGAGCCGGGCGGTCGTCCGCTCTGGTACGGCTGCTGCTCGGCGCCCAGCCCGAGGACGTGGCCCCGCTTCTCGGCGGCGGGCAGTGGGTCGTCGTGCACGCCCGGCCCGACACGCCCGCCGCTCCCGACGCCGTCGCCGCCTCCGCGCTCGGCGCCTCGCTCGGGTCGCCGCTCATCGACGTGACGCGGGATGTCGTACGCGTGCTGCTGCCCGCCGACCGGGAACCGGGCCCGCAGCCGGGGTGGACGCTCGGGGTGAGTGCGGTGGCCGGGCCGCGGGAGGGGGCCGGCGCCGACGTCCAGGCGGCCCGTGCGCTGGCCCGGGCCCGCGCCACCCGGACCGAACTGGTCCGGTACGGGGCCCGGCCGGCGCTCGCCGACCTGGTGCCGGAGGCGGACGCCGAGGCGCATGCCAGGGCACTGCTGGCACCGCTGACATCCACCCTCACCGAGACTCTCCGCACCTGGCTGTCCCTGCACGGCAGTTGGGACCGTACGGCGGTCGCCCTCGACGTGCACCGCAACACCGTGCGGCAGCGGATCGCGAAGTGCGCGGCGCTGCTGGAGCTGGACCTGGACGACCCCGACGTACGGATGGAGCTGTGGTTCGCGCTGCGGCGGCCATGATCACGTGACCCGCGTCCCAGCGTGCGGGATGCGCGGCGGTCCCGTGAAGGTGTGCATCAGAATGGGATACATGCCGATACCCGGGACACCCAGCCGCGCCGAGCTCGTCGACCACCTTGTGAAGACCCGTATCGCGGGCGAGGTGGCCACTCCCCGTGAGAACAACCTCTCCCACTACCGCCAGCTGGCCAACGGCAACCGTCACTACTGGTTCGGCCTGGAGCTCGGCGACCGCTGGACCGACGAGCAGGACGTACTCGCGGTGATGGCGGAGCGGGTGGGGGTCAACGACGACCCGGAGTACCGGTACGGCCAGGACACCATCGATCCCGAACTGACCGTCGGTGCCCTGGAGCGGATGGCGGCGCGGCTGCGCAAGGCGGCGGACGGACAGCAGCGGGTGCTGTTCGCCACCGGACACCCCGGCGGCATGCTCGACGTCCACCACGCCACGGCCGCCGCGCTGCGCACGGCCGGCTGCGAGATCGTGGTCATCCCGGACGGGCTGCAGACGGACGAGGGGTATGTCATGCAGTTCGCGGACGTGGCGGTCCTGGAGCACGGGGCCACGCTGTGGCACACCCACTCCGGCGACCCGATGAAGGCCATCCTCACGGCCCTGGAGCGCGACGGCCGCCCGCTTCCCGACCTGGTCGTCGCCGACCACGGCTGGGCGGGCTACGCCGGGCAGCACGGCGTCGACTCCGTCGGATACGCCGACTCCAACGACCCGGCGCTGTTCCTGGCGGAGGCCGAGGGGACGGTCCAGGTGACGGTGCCGCTGGACGACCATGTGGTGAGCCCGCGGTACTACGACCCGATGACGGCGTATCTGCTGGTGGAAGCGGGACTGGCCTGAGCCCTCAGCGCCTGGGCGCGCGGACCACGCCCTCCTGGATCACCGAGAGGGCCAGCCGGCCGTCCCGCGTGTAGATGCGGGCCTGGCCGAGGCCCCGGCCGCCGGAGGCCGACGGGGACTCCTGGTCGTACAGGAGCCATTCGTCGGCGCGGAAGGGGCGGTGGAACCACATCGCGTGGTCGAGCGAGGCCCCGACGACGTCACCGACCGCCCAGCCGCCGCGGCCGTGCGCGAGGAGGACCGAGTCCAGGAGCGTCATGTCGGAGACGTAGGTGGCGAGGACGACATGGAGCAGCGGTTCGTCAACAGCACCGCCGAGCTTGCCGTTGGTGCGGAACCAGACCTGCGAGTGCGGCTCGCGCGGCTCGCCGAACTTGCCGTACGGCGGCTCGTCGACGTAGCGCAGGTCGATCGCCTCGCGGGCCTCCAGGAAGCGCTCCACGACCGTCGGGTCCAGGTGGTCGTAGCCGCGCAGCCGGTCCGCGGAGGTGGGGAGCGTGGCCGGGTCGGGGGCGGCCGGCATGGCGGCCTGGTGGTCGAAGCCTTCCTCGTGCCGCTGGAAGGACGCGGAGAGGGCGAAGATCGGCTGACCGTGCTGGACGGCGAGCACGCGGCGGGCGGTGAAGGAACGGCCGTCGTTCATGCGGTCGACCGTGTAGACGATCGGCGCGCCCGGGTCGCCGGGGCGCAGGAAGTACGCGTGCAGGGAGTGGGCGAGCCGGTCCTCAGGGACGGTCCGCCCGGCGGCGACCAGCGCCTGCGCCGCGACCTGCCCGCCGAAGACACGGGGGACGACGGCGGGGCGGGAATGGCCGCGGAAGATGTTCTCCTCGATCTGCTCCAGGTCGAGCAGATCGAGGAGAGACTGAAGTGCCTGGCTCATGGGAGCTGTTGTACCGGCCGGTAATTTCGCGCGGCTTACAGGCCCATGTCCTTCGCGATGATCGACTTCATGATCTCGTTGGTGCCGCCGTAGATGCGGTTGACGCGGTTGTCCGCGTACAGGCGGGCGATCGGGTACTCGTTCATGAAGCCGTAGCCGCCGTGCAGCTGGAGGCAGCGGTCGATGACGCGGTGGGCGACCTCGGTGGCGAACAGCTTCGCGCTGGCGGCCTCCGCGGGGGTGAGCTCACCGGCGTCGAGGGCTTCGAGCGCGCGGTCCACGACGGCCTCGGCCGCGTCCACCTCGGCCTTGCAGGCGGCCAGCTCGAACTTGGTGTTCTGGAAGGACGCGACCGGCTTGCCGAAGACGGTGCGCTCCTGGACGTACTGCTGGGCGAACCGGACGGCGGCCTTGGCCTGGGCGTAGGCGCCGTAGGCGATGCCCCATCGCTCGGAGGCGAGGTTGTGGCCGAGGTAGTAGAAGCCCTTGTTCTCCTCGCCGAGGAGGTCCTCGGCGGGGACCTTGACGTCGACGAACGCGAGCTCGGCGGTGTCGGAGGTCTTGAGACCGAGCTTGTCCAGCTTCCGCCCGACCGAGTAGCCCTCGGACTTGGTGTCCACGGCGAAGAGGGAGATGCCGAAGCGGCGGTCCTCGGCGGAGGACGGGGAGGTGCGGGCGGCCACGATCACGCGGTCGGCGTGGACGCCGCCGGTGATGAAGGTCTTGGCGCCGTTGAGGACGTAGTGCGTGCCGTCCTCGCTCAGCTTGGCGGTGGTCTTCATGCCCGCGAGGTCGGAGCCGGTGCCCGGCTCGGTCATCGCGAGGGCCCACATCTCCTCGGCGGAGACGAACTTCGGCAGGAAGCGCTTCTTCTGCTCGTCGGTGGCGAGCATCTTGATGTACGGCAGACCGAGCAGGACGTGCACACCGGAGCCGCCGAACTGCACACCCGCGCGCGCGGTCTCCTCGTACATCACCGCCTCGAACTTGTACGAGTCGATGCCGGCGCCGCCGAACTCCTCGTCCACGCGGATGCCGAATATGCCGAGCTCGGCGAGCTTGTAGTAGAAGTCGCGCGGCGCCTGCCCGGCCGCGAACCACTCGTCGTAGACGGGGACGACCTCGGCCTCGATGAAGGCCCGGAGGGTCTCCCGGAACGCCTCGTGATCCTCGTTGAACACCGTACGGCGCACGCCGTCCACCTCCACCGGTTACATGTCTAAGCGCTTGCTCACTCACGGTACCGGCGAGTACGAACAGCCGTCCAGGGGGTCCGCTCCGTAACGCTCGTCACTCCCCGGCTCTGCCATAGCGGCGGAACTCGGATGTCACGACCGTCCAGGGGCCGAACGGCACCGAGTCGCCGTAGATGTAGGCGTCCTTGCGGGTGTAGCGCCCCCTGCACGGGTCGGAGTGCACTTCGATCGTGCCGGTGCGCGGGTCGACGATCAGATAGTGGGCGATACCCATGGCCGGGTAGTCGGCGAGCTTCTCGATGTAGTCGTTGTTGGGGTTGGACGGCGAGACGATCTCGACGGCGGCGAGCACCTGTGTGGCATCGACGGCGAGGCCTTCCTCGTCGAGGACCGCCTCTGGGATGACGACCGCGTCAGGGAGGCGCATGCGGCCGATCGCCGGGTGCTCGATCTCAGGGCCACTGGCGCAGATGTAGCCAGGGCGGGTAGTGGGAAGCTGGTCGTCCAACTGCCTGCAGATGCGGTAGACCGTGCCCTCGTGCCGCTTCGGAGGGCGCGTCATGGCCAGTACCGGCCCGGACGGCCCGATCTCGACGCTCCAGGCGCCTTCCAGCCGCTCGGCGTAGGCCCCGAGTTCCTCGGCAATCGCGCGCATCTTCGCGTAGTCCATACCCACGGGCCCAGAGTACTGAGCCCAAGGTCCGCGGACGGGCGCGTCGGCGCAGCTCAGTCCCCCGCCGCCCGGAACGCCCCCCGGGCCATCCGATGCAGCAGCTCCGCCGTGGCCCCCCGCCCCGGCAACGAGCCCGGTCGCCCCAGATGCGGTGTCGAGTTCAGCAGACCGAACACCGAGTGGACCGCCGAGCGGGCCGTCGGTTCCGGCACCCCCGGATACACCTCGCGGACCACCTCCACCCACAGCTCCACATACTGCCGCTGCAGCTGCCGCACCAGCTTGCGGTCGCTGTCCCGGAGGCGGTCCAGCTCGCGGTCATGGAGGATGATCAGTGGGCGGTCGTCCAGCGCGAAGTCGATGTGGCCCTCGATCAGCGAGTCCAGCAGCGCCTCGGGGTCCCCTCCGTCCGACTCGGCGACCCGCCGCTTGCCGCCCGTCAGCAATTGACCGCTGATGCCGACCAGCAGCTCCGCCAGCATCGCGTCCTTGCCCGCGAAGTGGCGGTAGAGGCCGGGTCCGCTGATGCCGACCGCGGCGCCTATCTCGTCCACGCCCACACCGTGGAACCCGCGCTCGGCGAACAGCCGCGCGGCCTCCTTGAGGATCTGCTCGCGGCGGGTGGGGGCGTCGGTTCTGGTGGCCATGGAAGCAATTCTAGACAGGGAGGTTAGCGGTCGTTAACCTGAAGGAAATGGTTAACGCTCATTAACAGGCGATCACTGGGTGAGGGGACCGCGGGACATGGATCAGGCACCCGAGCTGACGAGCGCGGCGGACCCCGCGTCGGAGGCCTGGAAGGCCAACGAGGAGGCCCACCGCGCGCTCGTGGAGGAGCTGCGGGGCAAGCTCGCCGCGGCCAGGCTGGGGGGCGGCGAGAAGGCCCGACAGCGGCACACCGCGCGCGGCAAGCTGCTGCCCAGGGACCGGGTGGACGGACTGCTCGATCCCGGCTCGCCCTTCCTGGAGCTCGCTCCGCTCGCCGCCGACGGGATGTACGACGGACAGGCCCCGGCCGCCGGCGTCATCGCCGGGATCGGGCGGGTGAGCGGGCGGGAGTGCGTCGTCGTCGCCAATGACGCCACCGTCAAGGGCGGGACGTACTACCCGGTGACGGTGAAGAAGCACCTGCGCGCGCAGGAGGTCGCCCTCGACAACCGGCTCCCCTGCGTCTACCTCGTGGACTCCGGCGGCGCCTTCCTGCCCATGCAGGACGAGGTCTTCCCGGACCGTGAGCACTTCGGGCGGATCTTCTACAACCAGGCCCGGATGTCCGCCCGGGGGATTCCGCAGATCGCCGCCGTGCTCGGGTCGTGCACGGCAGGGGGCGCCTATGTGCCCGCCATGAGCGACGAGGCGGTCATCGTCCGGAACCAGGGCACGATCTTCCTCGGCGGGCCCCCGCTGGTGAAGGCCGCCACCGGTGAGGTCGTCACCGCGGAGGAGCTCGGCGGCGGCGAGGTGCACTCCCGGGTCTCCGGCGTCACCGACCACCTCGCCGAGGACGACGCGCACGCCCTCAGGATCGTGCGGAACATCGCCGCGACCCTTCCCGCGCGCGGGCCGCTGCCGTGGTCCGTAGAGCCCGCGGTGGAGCCCAAGGTGGACCCCTACGGCCTCTACGGCGCGGTGCCGGTGGATTCCCGCACCCCCTACGACGTCCGCGAGATCATCGCGCGCATCACCGACGGCTCCCGTTTCGCCGAGTTCAAGGCCGAGTTCGGGCAGACCCTCGTCACCGGCTTCGCCCGGATCCACGGCCACCCGGTCGGGATCATCGGCAACAACGGCATCCTGTTCTCCGAGTCGGCCCAGAAGGGCGCCCACTTCATCGAGCTGTGCGACCAGCGCGGCATCCCGCTGCTGTTCCTGCAGAACATCTCCGGCTTCATGGTCGGCAGGGACTACGAGGCAGGCGGCATCGCCAAGCACGGCGCCAAGATGGTCACCGCGGTCGCCTGCACACGCGTGCCCAAGCTGACGGTGGTGGTCGGCGGCTCGTACGGCGCAGGGAACTACTCGATGTGCGGCCGGGCCTACTCCCCCCGCTTCCTGTGGATGTGGCCCAACGCCAAGATCTCCGTCATGGGCGGCGAACAGGCCGCGTCGGTCCTCGCGACCGTCAAGCGGGACCAGTTGGAGGCCCGCGGCGAAGTGTGGCCGGCCGAGGACGAAGAGGCCTTCAAGGACCCGGTCCGCGCGCAGTACGAGCGCAAGGGCAACGCCTACTACGCCACCGCCCGCCTCTGGGACGACGGGGTCATCGACCCGCTCGACACCCGTCAGGTGCTCGGCCTGGCCCTGACCGCATGCGCCAACGCGCCGCTGGGCGACCCCCAGTTCGGCGTCTTCCGGATGTGAGGACCCATGTTTGACACAGTGCTTGTCGCCAACCGGGGCGAGATCGCGGTCCGCGTCATCCGCACCCTGCGCGCGCTGGGGGTGCGCTCGGTGGCCGTCTTCTCCGACGCGGACGCCGACGCACGACATGTCAGGGACGCCGACACCGCCGTACGGCTGGGACCGGCGCCGGCGTCGGAGAGCTATCTGTCCGTCGAGCGCCTCCTGGAGGCGGCCGCCCGCACCGGCGCCCAGGCCGTCCACCCCGGGTACGGCTTCCTCGCGGAGAACGCGTCCTTCGCGCGCGCGTGCGCCGACGCCGGGCTGGTCTTCATCGGGCCGACGGCGGACTCCATCGCGTTGATGGGCGACAAGATCCGCGCCAAGGAGACGGTCCAGGCGGCCGGGGTGCCCGTGGTCCCCGGCGGCCGTGACCCCGAACTCGCCGAGGCCGCACGCGCGTTGGGTGCGCCGGTGCTGCTCAAGCCCAGCGCGGGCGGTGGTGGCAAGGGCATGCGGCTGGTCCGGGACCTCACCGTCCTGGAGGAGGAGATCGCCGCCGCCCGCCGCGAGGCCCGTGCCTCCTTCGGCGACGACACGCTGCTGGTGGAGCGCTGGGTGGACCGGCCCCGGCACATCGAGATCCAGGTCCTCGCCGACGGCCACGGCAATGTGATCCACCTCGGCGAGCGCGAGTGCTCGCTCCAGCGACGGCACCAGAAGATCATCGAGGAGGCGCCTTCGGTCCTGCTGGACGAGGGCACGCGCGCGTCGATGGGCGAGGCCGCGGTCGAGGCGGCCCGCTCCTGCGGCTACCGGGGCGCGGGGACGGTGGAGTTCATCGTCCCGGGCGACGATCCGTCGTCGTACTACTTCATGGAGATGAACACCCGCCTCCAGGTGGAGCACCCGGTCACGGAGCTGGTCACCGGCCTGGACCTGGTGGAGTGGCAGCTGCGGATCGCGGCGGGCGAGCGACTGCCGTACGGGCAGGGGGGCGTCAGGATGACCGGGCACGCCGTCGAGGCCCGCGTCTGCGCCGAGGACCCGGCTCGTGGGTTCCTGCCGTCCGGCGGCCGGGTGCTCCGGCTCCGCGAACCCGAGGGCGACGGCGTCCGCACCGACTCCGGGCTCAGCGAGGGCACGGAGGTCGGCAGCCTGTACGACCCGATGCTGTCCAAGGTCATCGCGTACGGCCCGGACCGGGAGACCGCGCTCAGGAAGCTCCGGGCGGCGCTGGCGGGGACGGTGACGCTGGGCGTGCAGACCAACGCGGGGTTCCTGCGGCGGCTCCTTGCCCATCCGGACGTGGTGCAGGGGGAGTTGGACACCGGGCTCGTCGAGCGGGTGGTGGACGACCTGGTCCGCACGGACGTACCGGAGGAGGTGTACGAGGCGGCGGCGGCCGTACGCCTCGATGCGCTGCGTCCGCCCGAGGACGGCTGGACCGACCCGTTCTCGGTGCCGAGCGGCTGGCGGATGGGTGGCTTCGGGAAGCCCGCCGGATTCCACCTGCGGGTGCAGGACCCCGTGGAGTACGTCCCGCGCGGCACCCACACCGTCACCGACGACCAGGTCTGCGTCACCCTCGACGGTGTCCGCCACACCTTCCACCGCGCCGAGGACTGGGTGGGCCGGGACGGCGACGCCTGGCATGTGCGCGACCACGACCCGGTGGCCGCGTCCCTCACCCGCGGCGGTCACACCGGCGCCGACTCCCTCACCGCCCCCATGCCCGGCACCGTGACCGTCGTGAAGGTGGCCGTCGGGGACGAGGTGGCCGCGGGTCAGAGTCTGCTCGTCGTCGAGGCGATGAAGATGGAGCACGTCATCTCCGCCCCGCATGCCGGCACCGTCGCCGAGCTGGACGTCTCGCCGGGCACGACGGTCGCCATGGATCAGGTGCTCGCGGTCATCACTCCGGTGGAGGACGAGAAATGACACTGCCCATGGTGGTGCCGGAAGCGGGACTTCCGGCTCGCGTCCGCATCCACGAGGTCGGCGCCCGCGACGGCCTCCAGAACGAGAAGTCGACCGTGCCGACGGAGGTGAAGGCGGAGTTCGTCCGCCGCCTGGCCGAGGCGGGGCTGACGACCATCGAGGCGACGAGCTTCGTACACCCGAAGTGGGTGCCCCAACTGGCCGACGCCGAGCGGCTGTTCCCCCTGGTGAGCGGGCTGCCGGTGGAGCTGCCGGTGCTCGTCCCCAACGACCGGGGCCTGGACCGGGCCCTGGATCTGGGCGCACGCCGTGTCGCCGTCTTCGCCAGCGCCACCGAGTCCTTCGCCAAGGCCAACCTCAACCGCACGGTCGACGAGGCACTGGCGATGTTCGAACCGGTCGTCGCCAGGGCGAAGGGTGAGGGCGTGCACGTCCGCGGTTACCTCTCCATGTGCTTCGGCGACCCCTGGGAGGGCGCGGTCCCGGTCCCGCAGGTGGTCAAGGTCTGCCGCGCCCTGCTCGACATGGGCTGCGACGAGCTGAGCCTCGGCGACACGATCGGGGTGGCGACACCGGGCCACGTGCGCGCGCTGCTCACCGAACTCGACGTACCCGTGGAGAAGTTGGGCGTGCACTTCCACGACACGTACGGCCAGGCCCTCGCCAACACCTACGCCGCCCTCCAGCACGGCGTCACCACCGTGGACGCCTCGGCGGGCGGCCTCGGCGGCTGCCCGTACGCCAGGTCCGCCACCGGCAACCTCGCCACCGAAGACCTCGTGTGGATGCTGCGGGGCCTCGGCATCGACACCGGAGTCGACCTCGGCCGTCTTGTCGCCACGAGCGTCTGGATGGCCGAACACCTGGGCCGACCCAGCCCGTCCCGCACCGTCCGCGCCCTCTCCCACCAGGAGTGATCCGAGATGGACCACCGACTCTCCCCCGAACTCGAAGAACTCCGCCGTACGGTCGAGGAGTTCGCCCACGACGTCGTGGCGCCGAAGATCGGCGAGTACTACGAGCACCACGAGTTCCCGTACGAGATCGTCCGCGAGATGGGCCGCATGGGCCTGTTCGGACTGCCGTTCCCCGAGGAGTACGGCGGTATGGGCGGCGACTATCTGGCCCTCGGCCTCGCGCTGGAGGAACTCGCGCGCGTGGACTCGTCGGTGGCGATCACCTTGGAGGCCGGCGTCTCCCTGGGCGCCATGCCGATCCACCTCTTCGGCACCGAGGAGCAGAAGCGCGAGTGGCTGCCCCGGCTGTGTTCCGGGGAGATCCTGGGCGCCTTCGGCCTGACCGAGCCGGACGGCGGCAGCGACGCGGGGGCGACCCGTACGACGGCCCGCCTGGACCCCGACACCGACGAGTGGGTCATCAGCGGCACCAAGTGCTTCATCACCAACTCCGGTACCGACATCACGGGGTTGGTGACCGTCACCGCCGTCACCGGCCGCAAGCCGGACGGCAGCCCCCTGATCTCCTCGATCATCGTCCCGTCCGGGACACCCGGTTTCACGGTCGCGGCGCCGTACTCGAAGGTCGGCTGGAACGCCTCCGACACCCGTGAGCTGTCCTTCGCGGACGTCCGGGTCCCGGCGGCGAACCTGCTGGGCGAACAGGGCCGCGGCTACGCCCAGTTCCTGCGCATCCTCGACGAGGGCAGGATCGCCATCGCGGCCCTCGCGACGGGGCTCGCGCAGGGCTGTGTGGACGAGTCGGTGAAGTACGCCAAGGAGCGGGAGGCCTTCGGGCGGCCCATCGGCGCCAACCAGGCGATCCAGTTCAAGGTCGCCGACATGGAGATGAAGGCCCACACGGCCCGCCTCGCCTGGCGGGACGCGGCATCACGCCTGGTCTCCGGCGAGCCCTTCAAGAAGGAGGCGGCCCTCGCCAAGCTGTACTCCTCCACGATCGCCGTGGACAACGCCCGCGACGCCACCCAGATCCACGGCGGCTACGGCTTCATGAACGAGTACCCGGTCGCCCGGATGTGGCGCGACTCCAAGATCCTGGAGATCGGCGAAGGCACCAGCGAGGTCCAGCGGATGCTGATCGCACGGGAGTTGGGGCTAGTGGGCTGAGCATCGCCCCCTCTCACCGTACGGCGATCCCACACGTCAGGACCGTCGTGGGCACGAGGACCAGCAGGGTCGCACAGGCCCAGTACCGCGCCCGCGACGCTCCCACGCGCCGCCGCGACAGCAGGTTGGCGGGGATCCACATCGCCAGGAACGCCGTCCACAGCAGGACCAGCACGATCGCCCACGGCAGCATGCCGTCGTTCTCCGTGGGGCTCCCGCTGGTGACCCCCAACGCCGCGAACCGGTAGCTCACCGCGAACAGCACCAGAGACCACACGGGGATCACGACGACGACCCCCATGACGAGATTGACGACGACGGGGAGCGCCCAGGGCCGGGGGCGCACGACGCCGGGAGCCTCGGGGACCCTCAAGTCGCCCTCGAAATCCGCCATATGGGCCCTCCCCCCGGCCTTCCGGAACCATGACAGTACCGCCGTCACAGCCGCCCCCAAGCCTGACGGTGATCTGCACCACAGGCACTCGCCGAGACCCCCTACCCTCTGGACAGCACGCGAGGTTAGGCTAACCTAAGTTCGTTTCCGGCCACCCGCCGCCGGCGCGTACCCCCCGTGGCCCCGCTCGCACGAAAGCAGACAACAGTCATGTCGAACGCCCGCCCCGTCCCCTTCACCCGTCGCGGTCTCCTCGCCGCCGGCGGCGCGCTCGGACTCGGTGCCGCCCTGGCCGCGTGCGGCGACGACTCTGACACCAGCAGCAGTTCGGGCTCGACGGCGTCCGCCAAGGCCTCCGACGCCTGGACCTTCAAGGACGACCGCGGTACGACCGTGAAGCTGGACAAGGTCCCCACGAAGATCGTCGCCTTTGTCGGCGTCGCCGCCGCGCTCTACGACTACGGCATCGAGGTCAAGGGCGTCTTCGGCCCGACCAAGACCAAGGACGGCAAGGCCGACGTCCAGGCCGGCGACATGGACGTCAGCAAGCTGACGGTCTTCGGCAACGTCTGGGACCAGTTCAACGTCGAGGAGTACGCGGCCTTCGCGCCCGAGGTCCTCATCACCACGATGTTCGACAGCGCCGGCACCCTCTGGTACGTCCCGGCGGCCTCCGCGTCCAAGATCGCCAAGCTGGCGCCGAGCGTCGGCATCTCCGTCTACGACCGTCAGATCACCGCACCGCTCCAGCGGGTGTGGGAGCTGGCCGAGTCCCTCGGCGCGGACATGACGGCGACGAAGGTCACCGACGCGAAGAAGAAGTTCGAGGAGGCGTCGGAGCGGCTGCGGACCGCCGCCAAGGCGCACCCCGACATCAAGGTGCTCGCCGGGTCCGCGGCCCAGGACGTCTTCTATGTCTCCGGCTCCAACCTCTCCATCGACCTGGAGTACTTCAAGGCGCTGGGCGTGAACTTCGTGGAGCCGTCGGCGTCCGTACTCAAGGCGTCCGGTGGCTGGTACGAGTCGCTGAGCTGGGAGAACGTCGACAAGTACAAGGCCGACATCATCATGATGGACGACCGTACGGCCACGATTCAGCCGGCCGACATCACCGAGGCGACCTGGAAGAAGCTGCCCGCGGTGAAGGCGGGGCAGGTCATCTCGCGGTCGCCGGAGCCGATTCCGTCGTACGACAAGTGCGTGGCGATGGTGGAGAACCTCGCGAAGGCGATCGAGACCGCGAAGAAGGTCAGTTAGGCGCGTACTTGGCTGCCGGTCCGTTGTGGCTGGTCGCGCCCACGCAGCGGAGCCGCAAATTGATGCAGCCCCGCGCCCCTAGGTAGGCGTACCTGACGTCGATTCAGGAGTTACCCGATGACTACGGCCGTAGCCGCTCCGTTCCGTTTCTTCTCCCTCCAGGTGGCACGGACGAGGCGGCTCGGGCCGTCTCTCGTCCGGGTCAGCTTTACCGGAGAGGATCTCCAGTGCTTCTTCTCCGACGGGCGCGACCAGTCGCTGTCCCTCTTCATCCCCGCCGAAGGGCGGACCGAGCCCGGGGTTCCCGTTGAGCTCGGGGACGGGTGGTGGCAGGGCTGGCGGGAGCAGCCCGATGACGTGCGGGCCGTGATGCGGTCGTACACCTTGCGGAGTCTGCGTCGGGATCCCGACGAGATCGACATCGACTTCGTGCTGCATGAGCCCGCCGGGCCCGCGTCCGCGTGGGCCGCACGGGCCTCCGTCGGTGACAGGGTCCAGTTGCTCGGGCCCGCCATCGCCGACAACCGGGCCATTCGGTTCCGGCCGCCGGAGGACACCGACCTGGTGCTGCTGTGGGGAGACGAGACCGCGCTGCCCGCCGTCTCCGCGATCCTCGAAGCCCTCCCGGCCGGACAGCGTGCCCGCGTCTGGCTGGAGGTGCACGACGCCCGGGACATCCAGGACCTGGCGACCGAGGCCGACGCCGAGATCACCTGGCTGGTGAAGGAGGAGACCGGCGCCGAGTGCTCCCCCATGGCGCTCGGCGCCCTCCGCGACGCCCAACTCCCGCCCGCCGAACGGCCGTACGTCTGGATCGCCGGCGAGTCCGGGTGCGTGAAGGAGCTGCGGCGGCACTTCGTGCGGGAGCGCGGGATCGACCGGCGGCGAGTGACGTTCGTGGGGTACTGGCGCCAGGGACTGTCCGAGGAACAGCTCCGGGAAGCCGGGGAGTAACTCCCGTCGAAGTGATGGCAGTCACGGTTGGGGCGAGGTTTCGCCTGCGTTAATTAGGTTAGGCTTACCTAAGCTGAAGCCGGGTTTCCGCCCCGCTCCTGGCCCGTCCCGCACGGATTGTCCCCACCGGAGGACCCCCTCATGCGCTCGCACCTGCTCAACGACA
This sequence comes from Streptomyces sp. NPDC019531, assembly GCF_044903305.1. Taxonomy (NCBI): domain Bacteria; kingdom Bacillati; phylum Actinomycetota; class Actinomycetes; order Kitasatosporales; family Streptomycetaceae; genus Streptomyces; species Streptomyces sp. NPDC019531. The sequence goes on from NZ_JBJDQL010000046.1 coordinate 66,323, forward strand.
CGACCGCGGAGAGCTACCGCCGCTCCGTGACCGAAGGAATCGAGCGGGTGGCGGCCAAACTCGCCACCACCACCCGGCCGTTCACCGGCGTCACCGTCGACGCCCTCACCCCCCGCATCGACGAGATCGACCTCGACGAGCCGCTCCTGGACACCACCGCGGCGCTCGACGAACTGGAGGACGTCTACCTCCGGGACGCGGTCTACTTCCACCACCCCCGCTACCTCGCCCACCTCAACTGCCCGGTCGTCATCCCGGCCGTGCTCGGCGAGGCGATCCTCTCCGCCGTCAACTCCTCCCTGGACACCTGGGACCAGTCGGCCGGCGGCACCCTCATCGAGCGCAAGCTGATCGACTGGACGACCGCACGCATCGGTCTGGGCCCGGTCGCCGACGGTGTGTTCACCTCGGGCGGCACGCAGTCCAACCTCCAGGCGCTCCTGCTCGCCCGCGAGGAGGCCAAGACGGACACGACGGCCAAGCTGCGCATCTTCGCCTCCGAGGTCAGCCACTTCAGTGTCAAGAAGTCGGCGAAACTGCTCGGCCTCGGCCAGGACGCCGTGGTCTCCGTCCCCGTCGACCACGACAAGCGCATGCAGACCGTCGCCCTCGCCCGTGAGCTGGAGCGCTGCAAGCGGGACGGCCTCGTCCCCATGGCCGTCGTCGCCACCGCCGGCACCACGGACTTCGGCTCCATCGACCCCCTGCCCGAGATCGCCGAACTGTGTGAGCAGTTCGGTGTCTGGATGCACGTCGACGCCGCCTACGGCTGCGGGCTGCTCGCCTCGGTCAAGTACCGGGACCGCATCGACGGCGTCGAGCGCGCCGACTCGGTCACCGTGGACTACCACAAGTCCTTCTTCCAGCCCGTGAGTTCGTCCGCCGTGCTGGTCCGCGACGCGGCCACGCTGCGGCACGCCACCTATCACGCGGAGTACCTCAACCCGCGCCGCATGGTGCAGGAGCGCATCCCCAACCAGGTGGACAAGTCCCTGCAGACCACCCGCCGCTTCGATGCGCTCAAGCTGTGGATGACCCTGCGGGTGATGGGCGCCGACGGCATCGGCGAGCTCTTCGACGAGGTCGTCGACCTGACCGCCCAGGGCTGGAAACTGCTCGCCACCGACCCGCGCTTCGACGTCGTGGTCGAACCCACGCTCTCCACGCTCGTCTTCCGCTACGTCCCGGCCGCCGTCAAGGACCCGGCCGAGATCGACCGCGCCAACCTGTACGCCCGCAAGGCCCTGTTCGCCTCCGGCGACGCGGTGGTCGCGGGCACGAAGGTCCAGGGCCGCCACTACCTGAAGTTCACCCTGCTCAACCCCGAGACGACGGTCGACGACATGGCCGCCGTACTCGATCTGATCGCCGGCCACGCCGAGCAGTACCTGGGAGAGTCCCTTGACCGCGCGTCCTGAAGTCCCGAACAAAGCCTACGATTTCGTGGGGATCGGGCTCGGCCCGTTCAACCTCGGCCTCGCCTGCCTCACGGAGCCCATCGACGAACTCGACGGGATCTTCCTGGAGTCGAAGCCCGACTTCGAGTGGCACGCCGGCATGTTCCTGGAGGGCGCCCATCTCCAGACCCCGTTCATGTCGGACCTGGTCACCCTCGCCGACCCGACCTCGCCGTACTCCTTCCTCAACTACCTGAAGGAGAAGGGGCGGCTGTACTCGTTCTACATCCGCGAGAACTTCTATCCGCTGCGGGTGGAGTACGACGACTACTGCCGTTGGGCCGCGAACAAGCTGAGCAACGTCCGCTTCAGCACGACGGTCACCGAGGTGACGTACGAGAACGACGTGTACGTCGTGACGACCTCCGACGGTGACGTGTACCGCGCCCGCCACCTGGTCCTCGGCACCGGCACCCCGCCGTACATCCCGGAGGCCTGCCGGGGCCTGGGCGGCGACTTCCTCCACAACTCCCGTTATGTGCAGCACAGAAGCGAGCTGGTGAAGAAGGAGTCGATCACCCTCGTCGGCTCCGGTCAGTCCGCCGCGGAGATCTACTACGACCTGCTCAGCGAGATCGACGTCCACGGCTACCGGCTGAACTGGGTGACCCGCTCCCCGCGCTTCTTCCCCCTCGAATACACCAAGCTCACGCTGGAGATGACCTCCCCGGAGTACATCGACTACTACCGCGAGCTGCCCGAGGCCACCCGCTACCGGCTCACCGCCGAGCAGAAGGGCCTGTTCAAGGGCATCGACGGCGACCTGATCAACGAGATCTTCGACCTGCTCTACCAGAAGAACCTCGGCGGCCCGGTCCCCACCCTGCTGCTCACCAACTCCTCGCTGAACAGCGCGCGTCACGAGAACGGCACGTACACGCTCTCCTTCCGCCAGGAGGAGCAGGAGAAGGACTTCGAGCTGGAGTCCCAGGGTCTGGTGCTGGCCACCGGCTACAAGTACGCCGAGCCGGAGTTCCTGGCGCCGGTCAGGGACCGCCTGGTCCATGACTCCCACGGCAACTTCGACGTGGCCCGCAACTACGCGATCGACGTGACGGGCAGAGGCGTCTTCCTGCAGAACGCCGGCGTCCACACCCACAGCATCACCAGCCCCGACCTGGGCATGGGTGCCTACCGCAACAGCTACATCATCCGAGAGCTGCTCGGCACCGAGTACTACCCGGTCGAGAAGTCGATCGCGTTCCAGGAGTTCGCCGTATGAGCAGTACGACCTTCACCTTCCGCCCCCTCGACCCCCTGAAGGACGCCGAGTTGCTGCACGGGTGGGTCACCCATCCCAAGGCCGCGTTCTGGATGATGCAGGACGCGAAGCCGGCGGACGTCGAGCGCGCCTACATGGACATCGCGGCCGACGAGCACCACCACGCGCTGCTGGGCCTGGACGAGGACGGCGAACCGGCCTTCCTGATGGAGAAGTACGACCCCGCCCACCGGGAGTTGGTCGGCCTGTACGAGCCGCGGCCCGGTGACGTCGGCATGCACTTCCTCACCCCGGCGACCGACAGGCCCGTCCACGGCTTCACCCGGTCCGTCATCACCGCCGTGATGGCCCACCTCTTCGAGGACCCGGCCGTCGAGCGTGTGGTCGTCGAGCCGGACGTGTCCAACAAGGCCGTCCACGCCCTGAACGAAGCGGTCGGGTTCGTGCCCGAGCGCGAGATCCAGAAGCCGGAGAAAATGGCCCTGTTGAGCTTCTGCACCCGGGAACAGTTCCTGACGGCCACGGGGGTGACCGCATGAGCCTCGCCGACGCCGTGGCGCACCTCGCCCCCGAGCGCTGGGAGACGGCCAACCGCCTGCTGATCCGCAAGGGCCTCGCGGAGTTCGCGCACGAGCGGCTGATCGAGCCCGAGGAGACGGACAAGGACCAGTACGTCGTCCGCAGCGACGACGGAAAGACCCGCTACGACTTCACGGCCGTCCGCCGCGCCCTCGACCACTGGCAGGTCGACGCCGCGTCCATCACCCGGCACCGCGACGGCGCCGAACTCCCCCTCGCGGCCCTGGACTTCTTCATCGAGCTGAAGCAGACCCTGGGCCTGAGCGACGAGATCCTGCCGGTCTACCTGGAGGAGATCTCCTCCACCCTCTCGGGCACCTGCTACAAGCTCACCAAGCCCCAGGTCCCGGTCGCCGAACTGGTCAAGAGCTCCTTCCAGGACATCGAGACCGGCATGACCGAGGGCCACCCCTGCTTCGTGGCCAACAACGGCCGGCTCGGCTTCGGTGTCCACGAGTACCTCTCGTACGCCCCCGAGACCGCGAGCCCGGTCCGCCTGGTCTGGCTCGCCGCGCACCGCTCCCGCGCCGCGTTCACGGCCGGGGTCGGCATCGAGTACGAGTCCTTCGTACGCCAGGAGCTGGGCGAGGAGACCGTCGAGCGCTTCTACGGCGTCCTGCGGGACAAGGACCTCGACCCGGCCGACTTCCTCCTGATCCCCGTCCACCCCTGGCAGTGGTGGAACAAGCTCACCGTCACCTTCGCCGCCGAGATCGCCCGCGGGCTCCTCGTGTGCCTGGGCGAGGGCGACGACGAGTACCTGGCCCAGCAGTCCATCCGGACCTTCTTCAACAGGTCGCACCCGGAGAAGCACTATGTGAAGACGGCCCTGTCCGTCCTCAACATGGGCTTCATGCGCGGACTTTCGGCCGCCTACATGGAGGCGACCCCGGCCATCAACGACTGGCTCGCCGCGCTCATCGACGGCGACCCGGTACTGAAGTCGACGGGCCTCACGATCATCCGCGAGCGGGCCGCGGTCGGCTACCGGCACCTGGAGTACGAGGCCGCCACGGACCGCTACTCGGCGTACCGCAAGATGCTGGCCGCGCTGTGGCGCGAGAGCCCGGTCCCCTCCCTCCAGGACGGCGAGTCCCTCGCGACGATGGCCTCCCTGGTCCATGTCGACCACGAGGACCGGTCCTTCGCGGGCGCGCTCATCGAGCAGTCGGGCCTCACCCCGACGGACTGGCTGCGCCGCTACCTGCGCGCCTACTACACCCCACTCCTGCACAGCTTCTACGCCTACGACCTGGTGTTCATGCCGCACGGCGAGAACGTCATCCTGGTCGTGAAGGACGGCGTGGTCGAGCGGGCGGTCTACAAGGACATCGCCGAGGAGATCGCCGTCATGGATCCGGACGCGGTGCTGCCGCCGACGGTCGAACGGCTGCGCGTCGAGGTCCCCGAGGACAAGAAGCTGCTGTCCATCTTCACGGACGTCTTCGACTGCTTCTTCCGCTTCCTCGCCGCGAACCTCGCCACCGAGGGAATCCTGGAGGAGGAGGACTTCTGGCGCACGGTCGCCGAGGTCACCCGCGACTACCAGCACTCGATGCCGGAACTCGCCGACAAGTTCCGGCAGTACGACATGTTCGCGCCCGAGTTCGCCCGCTCCTGCCTCAACCGGCTCCAGCTGCGCAACAACAAGCAGATGGTGGACCTGGCCGACCCGTCGGGCGCGCTCCAGCTGGTCGGCACCCTGAACAACCCCATCGCGGGCCTGTAGGACGGCCCCAACGGACAGGCGTGGCCCGGGAGTACGGTCCTCCCGGGCCCCGTCATTTTCCGGCTCTTCTTGTCTCTGTTGAGCACATCGTGAGCACAGCATCGTCATAGTGAGTGCCACTACGGTCCACATCTTGCCGTGACCGCCGCTCCTCGGGGGGAGACGAGACGATGATGTCCGAGCACACGCCACAGCACGTCCTGCACGACCCGGCGACCGGGTTCCCGGCGGAGGACGTCACGGCCGTCCACGCCTACGCGGGCGCGTTCTGCGGCAGGCCGGCCACGGCGGCGGACCTGGCCGTGGCGGTGCTGGTGGCACAGCAGGGGCCCGCGATGCGCCCGGCCCTGCTGGCCGACGTACGGCGGGCGGCCTTCGGCTGGCTGGCGGACGGCCGCTCAGGACTCCTCCGCCCCGGCTTCCGGGACTGGGCCCAGCGGGCCGGCGAGTCCTTCGGTACGACGGACACGCTACGGCGCGTGGAGCACAACTCCCTGCTGCTGCGGGCCTTCGGGGAGCTGGCCGACCAGTCACGGGCCGCGCTGTGGCTGTGCCTCGCGGAGGGCGAACCGGACTTCGCCGCCCGGGTGTTGAACACCTCGCTGGACTTCGCCGCGTCGATGGCCGAATCGGCCCGCTCCCGGCTCGCCGACACCTTCCTGCGGCTGCGCGCCGAGCACACGGCCGACGCCCGCTGCGTGCACTACGGCGGCATGCTCGGCGCGATCGCCCGCGGCACGCACCGCGAGACCCCGGCGGACCTCGAACAGCACCTGGAGACCTGCGAGTTCTGTACCCACGACATGGCCCTGCTGCGCACGCTCACATCGGGACGGCCGCGGGAGCTGCGCCCGCTGCTCGTGGACCGGCTCCTGATCTGGGGCGGCCCGGCGTACCGCTCGGCGAAGCCAACGGCACCGGAACGGGCCGACGGGACAGGCCCGGTCCCCTCGGAGCGCGGCTCGCGGGCCAAGCCGGGCTCGTGGGCCAAGGTGGCGTTAAAAGTCAGGGGCGGACTGGGCCCGGGGCAGCCGCCCAACGGGGCCACATCCAGGACACCCGATGCTCCGGGCACTCCCCGGCCCCTCGACACCCCGGGCGTCCCCGACGACCCTCCCCCCTTCACCGGCTCCCACACCGCCCCTACCGCGCCCGAGCCCCTCAACTCCCGCGGCGCCCCCGCCCCTCCAGGTACCGTCCCTGCGAAACCCCGCCCCGCCGACCCGGCTCCACGTCGTCCCGTGCTCGCCATAGCGGTCGCCGTCGTGGTCACCGCCGTTGCCACCGCTGTCACTCTGAACCTGTTGTCCGGCACCCGGACCGGAGCGGCCGTCGATTCCTACGGGCCGCCGCCCGCCGCGCCCTCGCCGGTCCCGTCCCCCTCGGTGTCGGCCTCCCCGGGTGCGGGGACCGTGCTGGCGACCATCGCGCTGAAGAGCGCGGCCACGCCCGGGAGTTGTCTCGGCGTCGGCACGGGTGACTCCCCGGGCAACATCCCCGCGCCGGCCGTCTGCGACGGGGAGGCGGCGCAGCAGTGGCGGGTCGTCGCCATCGGGGGTGGGGCGGTCGACCTGCAGCACGTGGCGTCGACCTTCTGCCTGGACATCGCGGGCTACCGTGCCGTGGGCGACCCCATGCAGCTGCGGCCCTGCGCCTACCAGCAGGGCGACGCCGCCCCCTACCCTGAGGACCAGGCCTTCCTCCTCAAGCCCCGTAAGGACAGGACCTTCACCCTGGTCTGCCAGGACAACACCGACATCGCCGTGGGGATCAGGAACGGCGAGATCCGCATGCTGTCGGCCGGGACCGGCGCGAAGGCGATCCGGTACGTCCTCGACGACGCTCTGGCCAAGGCACTGGGCAACTGAGGTCCGAATGCCAGAATTTCCCCATGGCGGAAATCCTCCAGAAGGACGGCACATGGGTCTTCGACGGCGACGCTCTGCGGCTCACTCCGGGAAGAGACAAGAACGTCGGTCTGCTCCGCAAGACGCTCGGTGAACTCGTCGTCCCCCTCGGCGCGTTGGCGGGCATCTCCTTCGAACAGGGCAAGAAGAGCGGCCGGTTGCGGCTACGGCTGCGCGACGGCGCCGACCCGTTGCTGCACGCGACCGGCGGCCGGCTGTCCGAACCGCACGACCCCTACCAGCTGATCGTCGAGTCGGACCGCTACGGCGTCGCCGAGTACTTCGTGGACGAGGTCAGGAACGCCCTGCTCCTGGACCAGGTCCCCACCGACCCCGTGGACGGGTATCTGCTCCCGGGGCCGGCCGTCCCCCTGGCGGTGTCCGCCGGCGACGGCACCGCGGCCTTCGACGGCGAGCACATCCGTCTGGAGTGGAACTGGAAGACGGAGGACGCCAAGGCCTCCGCCGGCGCCCGGACCCTCGCCGTGGCCGACGTCGTCGCCGTGGAGTGGCAGCCCGCGGCCGGCCTGGAGAACGGCCACCTCCGCTTCACCGTGCGGCACGCCCCGACCAAGGCCCCGCCGAAGTACGACCCCAACGCGGTGGAGCTGTGGGGCTTCAAGAAGGACCCGCTGATGGCGTTGGTCGCGGCAGCGGTCCAGGCCAGGCTTCCGCACCCGGCCCGGGCCGCCGCCATCGACGTACACACGAAACAGCACGTACGACCGAAAACGCCTTCTTCTCCGGTCGCCTCCGCCGAGGACGGCCACGATGCCCTCCTGCGCCGTCTGCGCGAGCTCGGTGAGCTGCACCGCACCGGGGTGCTGACGGACGAGGAGTTCACGTTGGCCAAGCAGGCGATCCTCAAGCGGATGTGACAGCCGTACGGGAGCTGTTACTTCGCCTTGCGCGCCACCGTGAAGTGGTCGATGCGGTCACCGGTCTCGGCGATGCCCGACACCTTCAGCCTGGCGTAGTGACCCCGCGGGGCGGGCTCCACGTCCACGCGCAGGAAGGAGTAGTTGAGGTAGCGCACCCGGGACCAGGCGACGGTCTCGTTGACCTTGCCGTCCTTGGTGTTGACGAAGGAGGCGACGGAGTCCCGCTCGTTGAGGTGGCCCTCGTAGGAGTCCGGGGCGGAGAACGCGTACAGGCTGCGGCCCGCGGCGCCCGCCGTGACGTAGACGACGCCCTCGGTCTCGGGGTACGCGGTCTCGCCGATCGGGAGCTTCTTGACGACCTTGTCGCCCTTGATGACGTCGGTGCGCTCGTACTGGTGGTTGTGGCCGTTGATGACCAGGTCCACCGTGTACTTCTCGAACAGCGGCACCCACTCCTGGCGTACGCCCCCCTCCGAGGCGTGCGCGGTGGAGGTGCAGTAGGCGCAGTGGTGGAAGAACACGACGATGAAGTCGATGTCCTTGGCCGCCCGGTACTTCTTGAGCTGCGTCTCGAACCACTTGGTCTGGGTGCCGCCGGAGATGCCGAGGTTGGCCGGGATCTCGAAGGACACGTCGTTCGGGTCCAGCGAGATGATCGCGGTGTTGCCGTGGACGAAGGAGTAGACGCCCGGCAGGTTCTTCTTGTCCGGCCCGTTGTCGGGGAGCGTGAAGCGGGCCTCCTCGCCGCCGTAGCCGTTGGGCGAGTACCAGGCCTCCATGTCGTGGTTGCCGTAACTCACCATCCACGGCACGGACTTGGCGACCGACTCGGTCTGGGCGAGGAACTGGTCCCACACTCGCGAGTCGAAGCCGGTGTCGGCGGTCTTGCCCGCGCCGGACGGGTCGGCGTAGGCGATGTCGCCGGCGTGCAGGTGGAAGGCCGGGTTCTGGCCGAGGATCAGGCTGTCGTTGGCCAGGCCGTGGTAGCTGACGCCCTGGTCGCCGAAGGCCGTGAAGGTGAAGGGCTCCTTGCGCGAGGGCGCGGTGGTGAAGGTGCCCAGGGTGCCGAGGAGGTGCGGCTCGGCGGGGTCGAAGCCCTGGTGGCCGACGCCGTAGTAGTACGTCCGGCCCGGCTTGAGGTGGCTCAGCCTGGCGTGGACGTAGTACTGCGTGTGGTCGGCGCTGGCGCCTACGCCGGCCGGGGTGTAGAGGGTGCGCACCTCGGCCTCGATCTTGCGGGAGAGGTCCCAGGGGTGGGCGCCGATGCGGACGAAGGGCTTCTTGACCGCGACCGGGACCTGCCACGAGATCGTCATCTCGGTGGCGGCGTCGGTGCCGTAGGCGAGGTGGCGCCCGAAGGGGGCGACCAGGGAGCCGTCGACGGTGGCGGCGGAGGCGAAGGTCTGGGTGGGCGTGGCGGCCTGGGCGACGGCGCCCGGGACGAAGGCGCCGCCCGCGACAGCGCCCAGCGTGACGGCGCCGCCCCTGATCATGTTGCGCCGCGAGAATCTGGCGCGCAGGTACTCGTGCTGCTCGGCCATGCTCATGCGCTCGGCGAGCTGGTCCGGTACTCCCATACGAGGAATGTCCATGGCGTCTGAAACTCGTCTCCCTGGGCGACGTCACGCAAGACGCCGTATGGACAGTCCGCGAACAGGGACTCATGAGAGATTCAATGTTCGCCCAAGGCTTTCTAACAGGCCGTTGCCCGATATCGGGCAGCTTTCTTGCGAAACCCGCCGATGTCCCTCAGGATCTACCGGGTGCACGACGAACTCGTTGATCATCTGACGCGGTCCACGCCCCTGAGCCGGGGCGAGGCGCTGCGGGTGATCCAGGACGTGCTCGCCTACTTCGACGAGACGACCGTGGAGTTCGTCCGTCGCCGCCACCGCGAACTGCAGGCCCAGGGCCTGGTCAACGCGGAGATCTTCGGACGGATCGAGGCGGACCTGAAATACCGCGCGGTGGCCCCGCCAGAGCTTACGCTCAGGCAGTTGCGCCGCATTGTCTATGGCTGAGGGATATCTACTCAATGTGCGGAATCGTCGGATACATCGGGAAGCGTGATGTCGCTCCCCTCCTCCTTGAGGGCCTGCAGCGGCTGGAGTACCGCGGCTACGACTCGGCGGGCCTCGTCGTCACCTCGCCGAAGACGGCGGGCCTGAAGATGGTCAAGGCCAAGGGCCGGGTGCGCGACCTGGAGGCCAAGGTCCCGGCCCGCTTCAAGGGCACGACCGGCATCGCCCACACCCGCTGGGCCACCCACGGCGCCCCCTCCGACGTCAACGCCCACCCCCACATGTCGGCCGACCACAAGGTCGCCGTCGTCCACAACGGCATCATCGACAACGCCTCCGACCTGCGCCGCAAGCTGGAGGCGGACGGCGTCGAGTTCCTCTCCGAGACCGACACCGAGGTCCTCGTCCACCTCATCGCGCGCTCCCAGGCGGAGAAGCTGGAGGACAAGGTCCGCGACACCCTGCGGGTGATCGAGGGCACCTACGGCATCGCCGTGATGCACGCCGACTTCGGCGACCGCATCGTGGTGGCCCGCAACGGCTCGCCGGTCGTCCTCGGCATCGGTGAGAAGGAGATGTTCGTCGCCTCGGACATCGCCGCGCTGGTCGCCCACACGCGGCAGATAGTGACGCTGGACGACGGCGAGATGGCCACCCTCAAGGCCGACGACTTCCGCACCTACACGACCGAGGGCACTCGTACGACGGCCGAGCCCACCACCGTCGAGTGGGAGGCCGCCTCCTACGACATGGGCGGCCACGACACCTACATGCACAAGGAGATCCACGAGCAGGCCGACGCCGTGGACCGCGTCCTGCGCGGCCGCATCGACGACCGCTTCTCCACCGTGCACCTCGGCGGCCTCAACCTGGACGCCCGTGAGGCCCGCCAGATCCGCCGGGTGAAGATCCTCGGCTGCGGCACCTCGTACCACGCGGGCATGATCGGCGCCCAGATGATCGAGGAGCTGGCCCGTATCCCCGCGGACGCCGAGCCCGCGTCGGAGTTCCGTTACCGCAACGCGGTGGTCGACCCGGAGACGCTGTACGTCGCGGTCTCCCAGTCGGGCGAGACCTACGACGTCCTCGCCGCCGTCCAGGAGCTGAAGCGCAAGGGCGCGCGGGTCTTCGGCGTCGTGAACGTGGTCGGCTCGGCGATCGCCCGCGAGGCGGACGCCGGCATCTACGTCCACGCGGGCCCGGAGGTCTGCGTGGTCTCCACGAAGTGCTTCACGAACACCACGGTCGCCTTCGCCCTGCTGGCCCTGCACCTGGGCCGCACCCGGGACCTCTCGGTCCGCGACGGCAAGCGGATCATCGAGGGCCTGCGCAGGCTCCCGGCCCAGATCACCGAGATCCTGGACCAGGAGGAGGAGATCAAGAAGCTGGCCGAGCAGTACGCCGAGGCCCGCTCGATGCTCTTCGTCGGCCGCGTCCGGGGCTACCCGGTGGCCCGCGAGGCCTCCCTGAAGCTCAAGGAGGTCTCCTACATCCACGCCGAGGCCTACCCCGCCTCCGAGCTCAAGCACGGCC
>NZ_JBJDQL010000047.1:0-7337 GCF_044903305.1 Streptomyces sp. NPDC019531
CGATGTCGTTGGTGATGGCGAACGCGCCGATCACACCGTCGAAGGAGAAGGAGGCGTCCAGGACCTCCAGGTAGAGGAACATGAAGAACGCGGCCTGGCCGGCCATCAGGACGGCCGACTTGGGCTTGCCCTCGCGCTCGGCCCGCTCCTCTTCCTCGTGCTCGCGTTCCTCCTCCTCTTCGAGCTTGTCCTCGAAGTAGCCGGAGAGTCCGCCGACGACCATGTAGGTGATCAGGCCCGCGATGCCGGAGATCAGGACGGTCTGCGCCTTGTCGACATGGGTGCCGCCGTGCTGGTGGGCGTGGGTCGCGAAGGTGAACGCGGAGATCAGCAGGACGACCAGGGCGATGCACACCGACAGCATGTCGACCTTGCCGAGCTTGGCCAGCGGCCGCTCCAGCCAGCGCAGCCACTGGATGTCCCGGTCCTCGAAGATGAAGTCCAGGAAGATCATCAGCAGGAACATGCCACCGAACGCGGCGATCGCCGGGTGCGCGTCGGTCACCAGCTCCTGGTACTGGTCCTTGTTGTTGAGGGCGAGGTCGACCGCCTCGATGGGCCCCAACTTGGCGCTGATGGCGACGATCACGACGGGGAAGACCAGCCGCATCCCGAAGACGGCGATCAGGACGCCGACGGTGAGGAAGATCTTCTGCCAGAAGGCATTCATCTTCTTCAGGATTCCGGCGTTGACCACCGCGTTGTCGAACGACAGGGAGATCTCGAGGATGGAGAGGATCGCCACGATTCCGAACGCCTCCCACCCCCCGTAGAAGACGGCGGCGACCAGGCCGAGCGCGGTGACCGCGAACGACCAGCCGAAGGTTTTGAGAACCACTGGCTACCCAATCCGTACGTGTACGGGGTTCCCCCGTGCCGCACTCGGCTTTACGAAGACTTGAAGCCGAAGTCTAGTCGGGCCCTCGTCGTACCCCACCCGGCCCCGGCTTTTGCTCATATCGCGTTATGAGACGTTGACCCCGAAGTCGAGTGCGATGCCCCGCAGACCGGACGCGTACCCCTGGCCCACCGCCCTGAACTTCCACTCGCCCTGGTGGCGGTAGACCTCGCCGAAGATCATCGCGGTCTCGGTGGAGGCGTCCTCGGAGAGGTCGTAGCGGGCCAGTTCCTGGCCGTCGGCCTGGTTGACCACTCGGATGAAGGCGTTGCTGACCTGGCCGAAGGTCTGGCCGCGGTTGTCGGCGTCATGGATGGAGACCGGGAAGACGATCTTGTCGCACCGCTCCGGCACCTTGGAGAGGTCGATCAGCAGCGACTCGTCGTCGCCCTCGCCCTCACCGGTGAGGTTGTCGCCGGTGTGCTCGACCGAACCGTCAGGGCTCTTGAGCTGGTTGTAGAAGACGAAGTACTCGTCCCCCAGGACGCGCCCGCCCGCGCACATCAGGGCGCTGGCGTCGAGGTCGAAGTCCGCTCCGGTGGTGGAGCGCGCGTCCCAGCCGAGTCCGACCATCACCTGGGTGAGGTTGGGTGCGGCCTTGGACAGGGAGACGTTGCCTCCCTTGGCGAGCGTGACGCCCATGTGCTGTTCCCTCCCCGAGAGTGTGCTTCCGTGCTGTTCCTGCACGTCCGGCGCCGCACGCAAACGGTGCGGCGCCGGACGGAAGGGACCGGGGTCGGTCCTAGACGTTGACGCCGAAGTCCTGGGCGATGCCGCGCAGGCCCGAGGCGTAGCCCTGGCCGATGGCCCGGAACTTCCACTCGGCGCCGTTGCGGTAGAGCTCGCCGAAGACCATGGCGGTCTCGGTGGACGCGTCCTCGGAGAGGTCGTAGCGGGCGATCTCGGCGCCGCCGGCCTGGTTGACGACGCGGATGAACGCGTTGCGCACCTGGCCGAAGGACTGCTGACGGTTCTCGGCGTCGTAGATCGAGACCGGGAAGGTGATCTTCTCGACGTCGGCCGGGACCGCGGCGAGGTTGACCTTGATCTGCTCGTCGTCGCCCTCGCCCTCACCGGTGAGGTTGTCACCGGTGTGCTCGACCGAGCCGTCCGCGCTCTTGAGGTTGTTGAAGAAGACGAAGTTGGCGTCGCTGGCGACCTTGCCTGCCGCGTTCAGCAGCAGTGCGCTGGCGTCCAGGTCGAAGTCCGTGCCGGTCGTGGTGCGGACGTCCCACCCCAGACCGACGATGACCGCGGTCAGGCCCGGGGCCTCCTTGGTCAGCGATACGTTGCCGCCCTTGCTGAGGCTGACTCCCACGAGTCCTCCATTTGGTGTCCAGGGGCCGGGAGCCCCGCATTGCGTTCGATGTCGGATGCTGCCGGATCAACGATTCGATCCTAGTGACGGGTTCCCGACCCACGCAGTCCCTGGAGGCGAACAATCACAGGGTGTCGAGCGCCTTCACGTACTCGTTCAGGTCACGGGCGTCCGGCAACGCGTTGACGACGGTCCAGCGGACCACGCCCTCCTTGTCGATGACGAAGGTGCCGCGCACCGCGCAGCCCTTGTCCTCGGCGAAGACGTCGTAGGCGCGGGAGACCTCGCCGTGCGGCCAGAAGTCGCTGAGCAGCGGGTACTCCAGGCCCTCCTGCTCGGCGAAGACACGCAGGGTGTGGATGGAGTCGTTGGAGACGGCGAGCAGTTGGGTGTCGCGGTCCACGAACGTGGGGAGGTTGTCACGCAGTTCGCACAGCTCACCGGTGCACACGCCGGTGAAGGCGAAGGGGTAGAAGAGCAGCACGACGTTCTTGCTGCCGCGGAAGTCGGACAGCTTCACGGTACGGCCGTGGTTGTCCTTGAGCTCGAAGTCGGGGGCCTTGTCGCCGACCTGGATCGCCATCGCGTGGATGTCCCTTCGGGGGGCTGTTCGAGTGACGGAACCACCCTACGCAGCGATCGGCACAGGGAAGCGGAGGGGCCGGTCGCGCCGGCCCGTCCGCTTCCACAGGGCTACTTCTTGGACTTGGCCGCCTTGGGCGTCACCAGTCGGCTGCCGCTCCAGTCCTTGCCCACACTGACGCTCTTGGAGGCGGACAGCCCGGCCGTCGTCGCGGCTTCGGAGATGTCGCTCGGCTCCACGTAGCCGTCACGGCCGGTCTTCGGCGTCAGCAGCAGGATCGAGCCGCCCTCCTCGATGTACGTGGTGGCGTCCACCAGCACATCGGTCAGGTCGCCGTCGTCGTCGCGGAACCAGAGCACCACGGCATCGGCGACGTCGTCGTAGTCCTCGTCCACAAGGTCGCTGCCGATGACTTCCTCAATGGCCTCGCGGAGTTCCTGGTCTACGTCGTCGTCGTAGCCGATCTCCTGGACCACCTGCTCGGGCTGGAACCCCAGCCTTACGGCAGGGCTCGTCTCCGCGTGGTCCGCGGTCGCGCTCACGGGTTGCCTCCTGATCATGTCTTGGTGATTGTCTCAGCCTCGCGCGTGCGCGAAGCGTTGGCCGTAGTCCACACGGGCGGGGCGGATCGCGCAAGTACCCGGCGTTTCAGACCGCCGAAACGGTGACGTTCCGGAACGTGTCGACGCAACTCCAGGCACATCATCACGGTAGCCCCGTGACGCATGCCACACCTTTCTGCCCTCTTTGCGTGTTTGGGAACCATACCCGGGCGCGGGGGCAAGGGTTACCCCGGAGTAGAGATGACGTTTGGCCCCCCGAGGTACACGATGGGGAGCGGTGCAGACATGCAGAAATACGGCCCTCTGACAGGTAAGGAACAGCGTGGCTTCCGGATCCGATCGCAACCCGATCATCATTGGCGGCCTTCCGAGTCAGGTTCCTGACTTCGATCCCGAGGAAACCCAGGAGTGGCTCGACTCCCTCGACGCCGCGGTGGACGAGCGCGGCCGGGAGCGGGCCCGCTATCTGATGCTACGGCTCATCGAGCGGGCCCGTGAGAAGCGCGTGGCCGTGCCCGAGATGCGCAGCACGGACTACGTCAACACGATCCCCACCAGGGCGGAACCCTTCTTCCCGGGCAACGAGGAGATCGAGCGGAAGATCCTGAACGCCACCCGGTGGAACGCGGCCGTGATGGTCTCGCGCGCCCAGCGTCCCGGGATCGGCGTCGGCGGGCACATCGCCACCTTCGCCTCCTCCGCGTCCCTCTACGACGTGGGCTTCAACCACTTCTTCCGCGGCAAGGACGAGGGCGACGGCGGCGACCAGGTCTTCTTCCAGGGCCACGCCTCCCCGGGCATCTACGCGCGCGCGTTCCTGCTCGACCGCCTCAGCGAGGGCAACCTCGACGCGTTCCGCCAGGAGAAGTCGAAGGCGCCGTACGGCCTGTCCTCGTACCCGCACCCGCGGCTGATGCCGGACTTCTGGGAGTTCCCGACCGTGTCGATGGGCCTCGGTCCGATCGGCGCGATCTACCAGGCGCGGATGAACCGCTACATGCAGGCGCGCGGGATCGCCGACACCTCGAAGTCGCACGTGTGGGCTTTCCTCGGCGACGGCGAGATGGACGAGCCGGAGTCGCTCGGCCAGCTGACCATCGCCGCCCGCGAGGGCCTGGACAACCTGACCTTCGTCGTCAACTGCAACCTGCAGCGGCTCGACGGCCCGGTGCGCGGCAACGGCAAGGTCATCCAGGAGCTGGAATCGGTCTTCCGGGGCGCCGGCTGGAACGTGATCAAGCTGATCTGGGACCGCACCTGGGACCCGCTGCTCGCGCAGGACCGCGACGGCATCCTCGTCAACCGGATGAACACCACCCCTGACGGCCAGTTCCAGACGTACGCCACCGAGTCCGGCGCCTACATCCGCGACCACTTCTTCGGCGACGACCAGCGGCTGCGGGCCATGGTCGAGGGCATGACCGACGACCAGATCCTGCACCTGGGCCGCGGCGGTCACGACCACAGGAAGATCTACGCGGCTTTCAAGGCCGCCGTGGAGCACAAGGGCCAGCCGACGGTCATCCTCGCCAAGACCGTCAAGGGCTGGACGCTGGGCCCGAACTTCGAGGGCCGCAACGCCACGCACCAGATGAAGAAGCTGACGGTCGACGACCTCAAGGGCTTCCGCGACCGGCTGCACCTGCCGATCTCCGACAAGGAGCTGGAGTCGGGCGCGCCGCCCTACTACCACCCGGGCCGGGACTCGGAGGAGATCCAGTACATGCATGACCGCCGACTGGGTCTCGGCGGTTATGTACCGACGCGTGTCCTGCGCGCCAAGCCGCTCGCACTGCCGGACGACAAGACGTACGCGACCGTGAAGAAGGGCTCGGGTCAGCAGTCGATCGCCACGACCATGGCGTTCGTACGACTGCTCAAGGACCTCATGCGGGACAAGGAGCTCGGGCGTCGGTTCGTGCTGATCGCGCCGGACGAGTACCGCACCTTCGGCATGGACTCGTTCTTCCCGAGCGCGAAGATCTACAACCCGCTCGGCCAGCAGTACGAGTCGGTCGACCGCGAACTGCTGCTGGCGTACAAGGAGTCGCCGACCGGGCAGATGCTGCACGACGGCATCTCGGAGGCGGGCTGCACTGCCTCGCTGATCGCCGCGGGTTCGGCGTACGCCACGCACGGCGAGCCGCTGATCCCGGTGTACGTCTTCTACTCGATGTTCGGTTTCCAGCGCACCGGTGACCAGTTCTGGCAGATGTCGGACCAGCTGGCGCGCGGTTTCGTACTGGGTGCGACCGCCGGCCGTACGACCCTGACCGGTGAGGGTCTTCAGCACGCTGACGGTCATTCGCAGCTGCTCGCCTCGACCAACCCGGGCTGTGTGGCGTACGACCCGGCGTTCGGGTTCGAGATCGCGCACATCGTGCAGGACGGGCTGCGCCGGATGTACGGCCCGGACAGTGAGGACATCTTCTACTACCTCACCGTCTACAACGAGCCCATCCAGCACCCGGCCGAGCCGGAGAACGTCGACGCCGAGGGCATCCTCAAGGGCGTCTACCGCTTCAGCGAGGGCACCTCGGGGTCGATCCCGGCGCAGATCATGGCGTCCGGTGTGGCCGTGCCGTGGGCGGTCGAGGCGCAGAAGATCCTCGGCGAGGAGTGGAACGTCAAGGCGGACGTCTGGTCGGCGACCTCCTGGAACGAGCTGCGGCGCGAGGCGGTGGCCTGTGAGGAGTACAACCTGCTGCATCCGGAGGAGGAGCAGCGCGTGCCCTATGTGACGCGCAAGCTGGCCGGGGCGCAGGGCCCGTTCGTGGCCGTCTCCGACTGGATGCGGGCGGTTCCGGACCAGATCTCGCGGTGGGTGCCGGGCACCTACCAGTCGCTGGGCGCCGACGGGTTCGGCTTCGCCGACACCCGGGGGGCGGCTCGGCGGTTCTTCCACATCGACGCGCAGTCGATCGTGGTGGGTGTGCTGACGGAGCTGGCACGGGAGGGGAAGGTGGACCGGTCGGTGCTGAAGCAGGCGATCGACCGGTATCAGCTTCTCGATGTGTCCGCGGCCGACCCGGGCGCGGCGGGCGGCGACGCGTAGTCGTACCGGTCGTGTGGTTCCCCGCGCCTCTGAAGGGGCGCGGGGTTCCCTACGATGCGTCCTATGCAGGAAGACTCCGCGCAAGCCCGTTGGGAACACTTGACGCAACGGCCGCTGCTGGCGCTCGCGGTGGTGTTCGCCGTCGCCTACGCGGTGCCGATCGTGGACACCACGGCCGGGCCGCCCGTGACCCGCGCGTGCACGGTGGTCGAGTGGGTGGTGTGGGGGTCGTTCGCCACGGACTATCTGGTGCGGCTCGTGCTCACCCCGCGGCGGCGGGAGTTCGTCCGTACTCACTGGCTTGACCTGTGCGCGGTCGTGCTGCCGCTGCTCCAGCCCCTTCGGCTGCTGCGGCTGGTCTCCACGCTGATGCTCGTGGGGCAACGGGCGCGGATGGCCTCGCAGATCCGGGTGACGACGTATGTCGCCGGATCGGTCGTCGGACTGCTGATGTTCGGGTCCCTGGCCGTGCTCTCCGTCGAACGGGACTCACCGGACGGGAACATCCGGACGCTGGGTGACGCGGTGTGGTGGTCCTTCACGACCATGACGACCGTCGGATACGGCGATCACGCCCCGACCACCGGTCTGGGCCGGATGGTCGCGGTCGGGCTGATGCTCTCGGGGATCGCGCTGCTCGGTGTCGTGACCGCGAACATCGCCGCCTGGTTCATCGAGCGGTTCGAGAAGGACGACGTGGAGGAACGCCAGCAGACGGAGGCGATCCTGTCCCTGGCGGAAGAGGTACGGGCGCTGCGGGCAGAGGTAGCGGCCCTGCGCGAGACATCCGTCGGCAGCTGACGAAAGCCCCGGCCCCAAGACGCGGGCGGGCCCCCGGTCGTCCCACCGGGGGCCCTCCCCTCACGCGCCCCGGGTCAGAACAACCCGCTGCCCGGGGTGGCCGCTCCGGCGATCCAGAT
>NZ_JBJDQL010000047.1:7437-73046 GCF_044903305.1 Streptomyces sp. NPDC019531
AGGGCCGGCCAGGCACGGCTACCGCCCGACCAGGTGCGACCCATGGCAAGCCA
Source organism: Streptomyces sp. NPDC019531 (assembly GCF_044903305.1). Taxonomy (NCBI): domain Bacteria; kingdom Bacillati; phylum Actinomycetota; class Actinomycetes; order Kitasatosporales; family Streptomycetaceae; genus Streptomyces; species Streptomyces sp. NPDC019531. The sequence continues at coordinate 7,491 of NZ_JBJDQL010000047.1, forward strand.
ACCGCAGACGATCGCCACGGGACCCAGGATGATCCCCAGCACGAAGAAACCGGCGATCGCGCAGATACGGACCCCCTGGGGACACCCCAGACCCCGGGCGATGATTCCGAGCGTCGCGCGATCCGGCCCGGTCCGCGACCACGGGAAGCAGTCGGCAGATCATGAGGCGGGCCCCCGGTCGTCCCACCGGGGGCCCTCCCCTCACGCGCCCCGGGTCAGAACAACCCGCTGCCCGGGGTGGCCGCTCCGGCGATCCAGATGACCGCCAGGAGCGTGTCGATGGCGCCCAGTACGAAGGCGACCAGGGCCGGCCAGGCACGGCTACCGCCCGACCAGGTGCGACCCATGGCAAGCCAACCGCAGACGATCGCCACGGGACCCAGGATGATCCCCAGCACAAAGAATCCGGCGATCGCGCAGATGACTCCGATGATTCCGAGCGTCGCGCGATCCGGCCCGGTCCGTGACCACGTCCGGCCACGTGATCGGGGGTACCTGCGCGTTCCGTGTCCGAAGCCCGCCATCATCAACTCCCTGACACCCTTGGTTGGTTGGGTTCGTCTCGGGTTCAACGATGCGGGTACCCCCGTCACGGCCGTTAATCCTCCGGCCTTGCGGCGCGCCGCCCCCCTCCGGCAGCGCGCCGCAGCGCCGTCCGCCCCTCCCAGGTCGTGCGGAGGAATTGACTAACTGTTACGTGCGGCGCGTACCGGAGGCGAGGAATCTTTAGCGGAGCCACTCGGATAGGTGAACTCCGCCCTGAGCGGGCTCAGATGTGGCCCACGCCCGCGCCCGCCTCCGTGTTCTCGCCCCGCTTGGTGAGCAGCGCGACCAGGACGGCCACGGCCGCGACACCGCACGCGACCAGGGACGCGAGGCTCATGCCGGAGATGAAGGTGTCATGGGCGACATCGGTGATCTTCGCGGCGATCTCCGCCGGAGTGCCCTTCGCGACGGGTGGGACGCCGACCTGGACCGCTTCCGAGGCCTGGTCGAGCTGGGCCGGGGTGAGCGCGGGCAGGCCCGCGTCCTTCCAGTTGGCCGCGAGGTCACCGTCGACCTTGGAGGCCATCACGGCGCCGAGGACGGCCGTACCGAGGCTGCCGCCGATCTGCATCGCGGCCTGCTGGAGACCGCCGGCCACACCGGAGAGCTCCATGGGCGCGTTGCCGACGATGACCTCGGTGGCGCCGACCATCACGGGCGCGAGGCCGAGGCCGAGCAGGGCGAACCACAGCGACATGACCGCGCTGCCGGTGTCCGTCTCCAGCGTGGACATCCCGAACATGGCGATCGCGACGGACGCCATGCCGCCGGCCAGCGGGACGCGCGGGCCGAGCTTGGTGATCAGCACGCCGGCCAGCGGGGAGCCGACGATCATCATCCCGGTGAGCGGGAGCAGGTGGAGACCGGCGTCGATCGGGCTCATACCGTGCACGTTCTGGAGATAGAAGGTCACGAAGAACAGGCCGCCCATGAACGCGATCGCCATCAGGACCATGAGGACCACACCCGCCGACAGCGCCACCGAGCGGAACAGCGCGAGCGGGATCAGCGGCTCCTTGACCTTCGTCTCCCAGAAGGCGAAGAGGGCGAAGCCGGCGACGGACGCGGCGACGAAGGTCCACGTCATGCCGTCGCCCCAGCCCCAGCTCGGGGCCTTGATGAGCGCCCACACCAGGCAGAACATGGCGGCGGACAGCAGGGCTATGCCCAGGATGTCGAAGGAGCGCGGAGCGTTCTCCGCGCGGTGGTCGAGCAGGATCAGGACGCCCAGGACGAGGGCGAGGATGCCGACCGGCACGTTGATGAAGAACACCGACTGCCAGTTGACGTGCTCGACGAGCACACCGCCGAGGATCGGGCCGCCTGCCGTGGAGGCACCGATGACCATGCCCCAGATGCCGATCGCCATGTTGAGCTTCTCGGCCGGGAAGGTGGACCGCAGCAGACCGAGCGCGGCCGGCATCAGCAGGGCGCCGAACAGCCCCTGGAACACGCGGAAGGTGACGACCGCGGCGATGGAGCCGGACAGCCCGATCGCGCCCGACGCGGCGGCGAAGCCGACGACACCGATCAGGAAGGTCTGGCGGTGGCCGAAGCGGTCACCCAGTTTGCCCGCGGTGATCAGCGCGACCGCCAGCGCGAGGAAGTAGCCGTTGGTGATCCACTGGACGTCCGCGAAGCTGGCCTTCAGGTCCGACTGGATGGCCGGGTTGGCGATGGCCACGATGGTGCCGTCGAGGGCCACCATCATGACGCCGACGGCCACGGTCAGAAGGGTGAGCCACGGGTGGCCGCGCAGTCCGGAGGCGGGCGGCTGATCCGACGGGGTCTGTGACGCCCTGTCCCCCGGCCCCGTCGTATCGATGGTGGTCTGACTAGTCATGCGTTCGAGGCTAGTGACAGCCACTGACAATTGACAAACCAATTCACAAGTCGGTAACTGACACCAATGGAAACCCTGCGGGAACGAAAGAAACAGCGCACCCGGGAGTCGCTGCTGCGGGTGGCGATCGAGCTGTTCACCACCCGGGGCTACGAGGAGACAACCGTCGACGACATCGCCGACACCGTCGGGGTCTCGCAGCGCACCTTCTTCCGCTACTTCGCCGGCAAGGAGGACGCGGCCCTCGCTCTCGACCGGATGACGGTCGCGCACTTCGTCGACGCCGTACGTGCGCGGCCCGCGCACGAGCCTCCGCTGGAGGCACTGCGCCAGGCCGTGCTGGAGGGCTGGGACACCCTGCACGAGGTCGTGGAGTCGGTCGCACCGGTGGAGCGGTTCCTGGCCATGTACCGGGTGATCGAGTCGACACCCGTCCTGCTCGCCGCCCATCTGCGGCGCTCCGCGGAGGTCGAGGAGGTGCTCACGCGCGTGGTCGCCGAACGCGAGGGGCTCGACGCGGACACCGACCCGCGGCCCAGGCTGCTGGTGGCCGCATTCAGCGGTGTGATGCGCGTGACGGAGCGGCAGTGGTTGACCGACGGGGAGTTCAGTCTGGAGGCCATGCGCGCGTTGACGGTCTCCTACCTGGAGCTGCTGGGTCCCGCACTGACCGGCAAGTGGCCCCCTTACACCAAAACGTGATACCCGTCACTCGATTAACCCGAGACCGTCTCGTTCTCCTAGTGTGTCCTTTCAGTGACTTCCTTCGACACCTCCCCGCAACTCAACGTCTGGCGCGCACTGCTCGCACTGGCCGTGGTGTTCGTGATGCTGGCGACCACCGGATGGACCGCGCTGCGCAACCAGAGGGAGGCCACCCCAATCCAGGCCTCCCTCGACTCCTGGACGCAGGGCCGCCTCCACGGACACCAGCTGCCCGACCCGGACACCGCCCCCGCCCTGCTCTCCCGGTTCTTCGCCACGCTCACCTCCCAGGACCGTGTCCGCCTCGCCCAGCGCTACCCGCTCGCGGTCGGCAACATGAACGGCGCCCCTGTCGCACTGCGCTACCAGGCCAACCGCCTCGCGCTCCTGCAGGCCCGTGCCGTCGAGCGTGAACGCATGCACGACACCCGACTCTCGCCCGCCGGCCAGCAGGAAGCGGGCCGCCGTATGCACCGCTTCGAGTCGCTGACGGTCCCGGAGCGCCACATCCTCGCCTTCGACCCCGACGGCTCCGGCCGGATCGCCGAGGTCTTCGGCGATCTGCGCACGGCGGAGCGGGTCTCCGTCGTCGTGCCCGGCGTCGACACCGACCTGCTCACCTTCCAGCGCACCAGCCGCAGCTACTCCGCGCCGGTCGGCATGGCCAAGGCCCTCTACCAGGCCGAGCGCGCGGCGAGCCCGGCCACGCGTACGGCGGTGATCGCCTGGGCCGACTACACGTCACCCGCCGGACTCGGCATCGACTCGGCCACCGCGATGCGCGCCGAGGACGGTGCCGTACGACTGAACGCACTGGTGCGGGCGCTGCCCGGCACCTCACCCGTCTCCCTGTTCTGCCACAGCTACGGCTCCGTGGTGTGCGGGGTGGCCGCGCACACGCTGCCGGACCGGGTGGCCGACATCGCGGTGGCCGGCAGCCCCGGGATGCGGGTCGCGAACGCCTCCCATCTGCGCACCTCCGCGCATGTGTGGGCGATGCGGGACACCGACGACTGGATCCAGGACGTGCCGTACCTGGAGGTCGGCGGGTTCGGCCACGGCGCCGACCCGGTGTCCTCCGCGTTCGGCGCGCGCGTGCTCTCCGCGCGGGGTGCCGACGGGCACGCCGGTTACTTCCAGCCCGGTACGGAGAGCCTGCTCAACTTCGCCGAGATCGGCATTGGCGCATACCGCTCGGTGCACTGCGCCCACGAGGACGAAGCCTGCCGCGCCGGTTTGTCCGGCACGGCCACGGCCGGACGCGCGTAGAGACTGCAGGAACTGCGGTCTGCACGAGGAGGGGACGGAGGAGCTTGTGCCGAATACGATGACCCGCATGGGTGACGTACTGGCCGGATTTCATGCCGCCTGGGAGTTCGAGTCAGACTCCGTGCTCATCCGCTACGAACGGGGGATTCGAACACCGAAGCTCTTCCAGTCACTGGGAGAACGACGGATTCCCCTGGAGGCGATCTCCGGGGTGACGCTGACTCCCGGCAAGCGGGGCACGGTGGTGTTGCACGCCGAGCCGCGACCGGGGGCGGATCCGCTCATGGAGGTGGCGGCCGGGCAGCTGAAGGACGGGAGCGACCCGTACCGGCTGGTGCTGCCGGCCGACAAGGAGACGCTCGCCGAGTACTACGCGAACGAGCTGCGCGCGCTGCTGAAAGAGGACGACGAGCCCGCGGAACGCTTTCTGGTACCGGCGCCCGAGGTGCCGTTGCAGTTCAAGGCGTACGACGGGAAGGCGTCCTTCGACGGCCGTACCGCGCACTTCCGGTGGTTCTGGACGGGCGCGTCCTCGGCGAAGTGGAAGGCCGGGGACCAGAGTTTCCCGGTGTCCGAGCTGACGGGTGTCGAGTGGCGGTCACCGGAGGTCTTCGAGGGGCATCTGCGGTTGCTCCGCGGGAAGCCGGGGCCGGTGCAGGCGGATCAGGATCCGGCGGCGGTGGTGTTCGGGCTGGGATACGGGCCCGTGCATGAGTCGTTGCCGTTCGCGGCGGCGGTGCTTGCGGCTGTGCGTCAGCGGGGGTCTGTTGCGGCGGTCCCGGCGGGGAGCGTGCCGCGCCGGGACCCTGCGGATATCGCCGAACGGATTCGTCATCTCGGGGAGCTGCACCAGGCGGGCCTGGTCACCGATGAGGAGTTCTCCGTCAAGAAGGCGGAGTTGTTGGCGGAGCTCTGAGGTTGTGGGTCGGGTGCGGGCCGGTGGGGCTTCTCGCGCCCACGCGGCGGAGCCGCATATCGATACGGCCCCGCGCCCCTAAAAGACGAGTTTCACTCACGGCCCGCTGAAGAGAACCGCATGTCCGCGTAGCGGTCGCCTGCCACCTGGCCCGCGATCGGCTCCAGGAGCTCCAGCTCCTCCTTCGTGAGCTCGATCCTCGTCGCCGCCGCGTTCTCCTCCACCCTGGTCGGCTTGCGGGTGCCCGGGATCGGGACGACCGGGAGGGCGTGGACCGTCGACTGCTGCTGGACCCAGGCCAGGGCGATCTGGCCCAGGGAGACTCCGTGGGCGTCGGCGACCGTGCGGATGGGCTCCAGCAGGGCCGCGTTCGCCGTCGCGTTGTCGCCCGTGAAGCGGGGCTGCTGGCGGCGGTAGTCGTCGGCGGTGAGTTCATTGTCGGCGTTGGTGAAGGAGCCGGTGAGGAAGCCGCGGCCGAGCGGGGAGTACGGGACGAGGGCGACGCCGAGTTCGCGGGCGGCCGGGACCACCTGGGCCTCGATGTCCCGGCTGAACAGGGACCACTCCGACTGGACCGCGGCGATGGGGTGCACGGCCTGTGCCGCACGCAGCTCCGCGGCGGTGACCTCGCTCAGGCCCAGGTGCTTGACCTTGCCCTGGCGCACCAGCTCGGCCATGGTGCCGACGGAGTCCTCGATCGGCACGTGCACATCGCGCCGGTGCATGTAGTAGAGGTCGATCACGTCGACGTCCAGGCGCTTCAGGCTCGCCTCGACGGCCTGGCGGATGTACTGCGGTTCGTTGCGGATGATCCGCCGGGTCGGCTCACCGGGCGGGATCATCAGGGCGAACTTGGTGGCGATCACGACCTCGTCGCGGTGGGCCTTGAAGAACGGGGAGAGGAACTTCTCGTTCTCCCCGTCGCCGTAGGCGTCCGCCGTGTCGTAGAGCGTGATGCCGAGTTCCAGGGCCCGCTCCAGGGTGGCCCGGGACTCCTTCGCGTTCGGGGGGCCGTACGCGAAACTCATGCCCATGCAGCCGAGTCCCTGGGCGCCGACCTCGGGGCCGGTGGCGCCGAGTCGTGCGGTGGGGATCGTGCTGTCCGTCATCCGGCCTTCTCCGTTTCGTAGGCGCGACCGGCTTCGGCGTAGAAGCTGATCTTCCGGTCGAGAACGGCGAGCGTGTCCTGGAGCTCCGCGATCCGGGACAGGACGTCCCGGCGGGTCGTCTCAAGGAGCTCGAACCGTTCGGTGAACGTGTGGTCGCCCTCCCGCACCAGTTCCGCGTACCGCACCATGTCGGCGACCGGCATTCCGGTGAGCCGGAGCTTGCCGACGAGGTCGAGCCAGTCGAGGTCGCGGTTGCTGTAGCGGCGCTGGCCGGTGTGCGAGCGGTCGATGTGCGGCATCAGGCCGATGCGCTCGTACCAGCGCAGGGTGTGCGCGGTCAGGCCGGTGAAGGCGACGACCTCGCTGATCGTGTAGCTGTCCTGGCCGTTCGGGCGCCGGTGGGCCTGCGGTGGTGCCGCGCAGCTGTCGGTCCTGGTACCCGTGGTCTCCATCACCGTCATGGCCCCACGCTATGGCCTTGGAGTGCACTCCAAGCAAGCGGAACCGGTAAGAAATCGGCAGGACGACACACGGAGCATACGGCTGGCGCGCGGGGTGGTGACTCAGCCCGTCCGGCGTCTGAGGACGAGGCCCTTCGGGCCGACGGGGTCGGGGCGGAGCCCGGCTGCGGTCCAGGAGCGGGCGAGAGAAATAGGCGGCGCCCTCCTCAGCCCCCTCGGCTTCGTCCCCGAGTCCGACCCCACGATGAGGCTGAAGCTCTGAGCGGCTTAGGCTCGACGGCATGTCCTTGCAGAGCCTCGCGTTGATCGAGAACTGGCCGGTTCCCACCGTCGCGGCGGGAGTGGTGCGGGCCGACGGAACGGTCCTCGGCACCCACGGTCCGACGGGCCACCGCTTCCCGCTGGCCTCGGTCACCAAGCCGCTCGCGGCGTACGCCGCCCTCGTCGCGTACGAGGAGGGGGCGATCGAGTTCGACGAGCCGGCCGGGCCGAGCGGATCGACGGTGCGTCATCTGCTCGCGCACACCTCGGGGCTCGCCTTCGACGAGCATCGCGTGACGGCCCCGCCCGGGGAGCGCCGGCTGTACTCGAACGCGGGCTTCGAGCAGCTCGGCGACCACATCGCGAAGGCGACGGACATCCCCTTCGCCGAGTATCTGCGGCAGGCGGTGCTGGAGCCGCTCGGGATGACGTCCACGACTCTTGAGGGCTCGCCCGCCAAGGACGGCGTCTCCACGGTCGAGGACCTGCTGCGCTTCGCGGCGGAGGTGCAGGCACCGCGACTGCTGGACCCCCGCACGGTCGCGGAGGCGATGACGGTCCAGTACCCGGGCACCAAGGGCGTTCTGCCCGGCTACGGCCACCAGAACCCCAACGACTGGGGCCTCGGCTTCGAGATCCGCGACTCCAAGTCCCCCCACTGGACGGGCTCTTCGTCCTCGCCCCGCGCCTTCGGCCACTTCGGCCAGTCCGGTACGTTCCTGTGGATCGACCCGGACGCCCGGGCGGCCTGCGTGGCCCTGACGGACCGCGCGTTCGGGCCCTGGGCGGTCGAGGCGTGGCCGGTCTTCACCGACGCCGTGCTCGCCGACCTCTAGGACATCTCCCACACCAGCAGCTCGGCCCCGGTCACCGCCACCACGTCCAGTTCCTTCGCGTCGGTGACCCGGGCCACGTCGCCGGGGCCCAATTCCTGGCCGTCCAGGCGCACTTCCCCGCGTACGACGTGGAGGTAGACGTACCGCCCGTCCGGCACCGCCGTCCGCTCCCCCGCGGCCAGCCGCCGTACATGGAGCATCGCCCCCGCCTCCGGGACGGCGTACGGCGTCGAGTCGGCGATCCCGCGCACGATCTCGTACGACGGCTCGCCGCCGGGCCGCGAGGGCGCCAGCCAGGTCTGCACGAAGGTCAGCGGGCTCGCGGCGTCGTTGCGCTCGACGTGCCGGACGCCCGCGCCGGCGCTGAGCCGCTGGACGTCACCGGCCCGTACGACCGTCTCGTGCCCGGTGGAGTCGCGGTGCGTCAGCTCCCCCTCGACCACCCACGTCACGATCTCGGTATGGCTGTGCGGATGCTCGTCGAACCCGGCCCCGGGCACGAGCCGCTCCTCGTTGCACGCGATCAGCGCGCCGAACCGGAGGTTGTCGGGGTCGTAGTGCGGCCCGAAGGAGAAGGCGTGCCAGGACTCGATCCCGGCCCCGGCATCCCCGCCTGGGTAGCGCTCCGCCGCGCGCCGTACATCCATCACGGGACCACGGTAGTCCCAGGACGGGCGGCCGGTGGCGTGGCAGTCAGTACCCGACGGCGCGCACTGACGTCCGGATAAGGCAGTCTTGTCCCCGTGCCCGAACCCGAACGCCGCAAGCCCGATGCCTCCGCGCCCGCCGTCCATCCCCATGCCGCGACCCTCAGGCGGCTGGAGAAGTCGTCCGGCTCGCTCGCCGCGCAAGCCATCACGCGCATGGACGAGACGCTGTCGTGGTACCGGGCGATGCCTCCGGAGAACCGTTCCTGGATCGGGCTGGTCGCCCAGGCCGGTATCGCGGCCTTCACCGAGTGGTTCCGGCATCCGGACGCCCCGCAGGCCATCTCCACCGACGTGTTCGGAACCGCTCCCCGTGAGCTGACCCGGGCCATCACACTCCGCCAGACCGTGGAGATGGTCCGTACGACCATCGAGGTCATGGAGTCCGCGATCGACGAGGTCGCCGCCCCCGGTGACGAGTCCGTGCTGCGTGAGGCGCTGCTCGTCTACGCACGTGAGATCGCTTTCGCCACCGCGCAGGTCTACGCCCAGGCCGCCGAGGCACGCGGTGCCTGGGACGCCCGCCTGGAGTCGCTGGTCGTCAACGCCGTGCTGAGCGGGGAGGCCGACGAGGGCGCCGTGAGCAGGGCCGCGGCTCTCGGGTGGAACGCCCCCGAGCATGTGTGCGTGATCCTCGGCGCCGCTCCCGACGGTGACTCCGAGCTGACCGTCGAGGCCATCCGGCGGGCCGCCCGGCACGCCAAGCTGCAGGTGCTCACCGGGGTGCTCGGGGCCCGCCTGGTCGTCATCGCGGGGGGCAGCGACAACCCCCTCGCCGTCGCCAAGTCGCTGATCGGGCCCTATGCGGCCGGGCCGGTGGTGGCCGGGCCCGTGGTACCCGATCTACTGGCCGCGACCCGGTCCGCACAGGCCGCCGCCGCCGGACTCAAGGCGTGTTCCGCCTGGCAGGACGCCCCGCGCCCGGTCCTGGCGGACGACCTGCTTCCGGAACGTGCGATGGCCGGGGATCCCGGCGCGCGTGAGCAGTTGGTGGAGGAGATCTACAGACCGCTGGAGGAGGCCGGCTCCGCGCTTCTGGAGACACTCTCCGTCTACCTCGAACAGGCGTCCAGTCTGGAGGGCGCGGCCCGGATGCTCTTCGTGCATCCCAACACCGTGCGCTACCGGCTTCGACGTGTGACTGACGTCACCGGCTGGTCGCCCTCCGATGTACGTTCCGCGTTCACCTTGCGGATCGCGCTCATCCTGGGGCGTCTGGCCGACGGGGATCTCCAGCCCTAGGCTTTTGTCGGGGGCCAACAAAACCCCCTCATGTTCTTCGTCCCTGTCCCCACGGGCGGCTTGGGCCGCCCTCAAGAGAGAGTGTGAGAGTGCTCGTACTCGTCGCTCCCGGCCAGGGCGCCCAGACGCCCGGCTTCCTGACCTCTTGGCTCGAACTCCCCGGTGCCGCGGACCGCGTCGCCGCGTGGTCCGACGCCATCGGACTGGACCTCGCCCACTACGGCACACAGGCCGACGCGGACGCCATCCGTGACACCTCCGTGGCCCAGCCACTGCTGGTCGCGGCCGGGATCCTGTCCGCCGCGGCACTGGGTGACATCACCCCGGGTGCGGTGGCCGGCCACTCCGTCGGCGAGATCACCGCCGCCTCCTTCTCCGGTGTCCTCGACGACACCGCCGCCCTCACCCTCGTACGCAAGCGGGGTCTGGCCATGGCCGACGCCGCCGCGATCACCGAGACCGGTATGTCGGCGCTGCTCGGCGGCGACCCCGAGGTCTCCGTCGCGCATCTGGAGAAGCTGGGCCTGACCCCGGCGAACGTCAACGGCGCGGGGCAGATCGTCGCCGCGGGCACGCTGGAGCAGCTCGCCGTCCTGAACGAGGACAAGCCCGAGGGTGTCCGCAAGGTCGTCCCGCTCAAGGTCGCCGGCGCCTTCCACACGCACCACATGGCTCCCGCGGTCGAAGCGCTGGCCAAGGCCGCCGCCGACCTGACGCCGGGCGACCCGACTGTCACGTACGTCTCCAACAAGGACGGCAAGACCGTCGCCACCGGTGCCGAGGTGCTGGAGCGGCTGGTCGGGCAGGTCGCCAACCCGGTCCGCTGGGACCTGTGCATGGAGACGTTCAAGGAGCTCGGCGCCACCGCGTTCATCGAGGTCTGCCCCGGCGGCACGCTGGTCGGCCTTGCCAAGCGCGCACTGCCCGGCGTCAAGACGCTGGCCCTGAAGACCCCCGACGACCTCGACGCGGCTCGCGAGCTCATCGCCGAGCACGGTGCCTGAGAAGGAGCACGAGAGCATGTCGAAGATCAAGCCCAGCAAGGGCGCCGCGTACGCGCGCATCCTCGGTGTCGGCGGCTACCGTCCGACCCGGATCGTGCCGAACGAGGTGATCCTCGAGACGATCGACTCGTCCGACGAGTGGATCCGCTCACGCTCCGGCATCCAGACCCGGCACTGGGCGAACGACGAGGAGACCGTCGCCGCGATGTCGATCGAGGCGTCCGGCAAGGCGATCGCCGACGCCGGGATCACCGCCGAGCAGATCGGCGGTGTGGTCGTCTCGACCGTCTCGCACTTCAAGCAGACCCCGGCCGTGGCGACGGAGATCGCCGACAAGCTGGGCACGAACAAGGCCGCCGCCTTCGACATCTCGGCGGGCTGCGCGGGCTTCGGCTACGGGCTCACCCTCGCCAAGGGCATGGTCGTCGAGGGCTCGGCGGAGTACGTACTCGTCATCGGCGTGGAGCGGCTCTCGGACCTGACCGACCTCGAAGACCGGGCCACCGCCTTCCTGTTCGGCGACGGCGCGGGCGCGGTGATCGTGGGCCCGTCCAAGGAGCCCGCGATCGGCCCCACGGTCTGGGGCTCCGAGGGCGACAAGTCCGAGACCATCAAGCAGACCGTGGCGTGGACCGAGTACGACTCCACGGGCAAGTTCCCTGCGATCACGCAGGAGGGCCAGGCGGTGTTCCGCTGGGCCGTGTTCGAGATGGCGAAGGTCGCCCAGCAGGCGCTGGACGCGGCCGGGATCAGCCCGGACGAGCTGGACGTCTTCATTCCCCACCAGGCCAACGAGCGGATCATCGACTCGATGGTGAAGACACTGAAGCTGCCGGAGCACGTGACGGTCGCGCGTGACGTGCGCACCACCGGCAACACCTCGGCCGCCTCGATCCCGCTCGCGATGGAGCGGCTTCTGGCGACCGGAGAGGCGAAGAGCGGCGACACCGCGCTCGTCATCGGATTCGGGGCGGGTCTCGTCTACGCCGCCACTGTCGTTACCCTCCCCTAGGCACTCCGTGCCGGATCACTCGGTCCGGTGCGGGAAGCACTGCCACCCCTCTGGATAAGAAAACGAAGGAGCGCCAAATGGCCGCCACTCAGGAAGAGATCGTCGCCGGTCTCGCCGACATCGTGAACGAGATCGCCGGCATCCCGGTTGAGGACGTCCAGCTGGACAAGTCCTTCACCGACGACCTGGACGTCGACTCGCTGTCCATGGTCGAGGTCGTCGTCGCCGCCGAAGAGCGCTTCGACGTCAAGATCCCGGACGACGACGTCAAGAACCTCAAGACGGTCGGCGACGCGACCAACTACATCCTCAAGCACCAGGCCTGAGCCCCTGCTTGGGCCGGACGCTGACCGGCCCCGCCACCCGGCGGTGGCGCCGCTTAATCCTCGTACCGTTGGAGAAAGATTTCCCGTGAGCCCGACCAATCGCACCGTGGTCGTCACCGGTATCGGCGCAACCTCACCGCTGGGTGGCGACGCAGCCTCTACCTGGGAGGGTCTGGTCGCCGGCAAGTCCGGTGTCAAGCCCCTGGAGCAGGAGTGGGCCGCCGATCAGGCGGTCCGTATCGCGGCGCCTGTCGCCGTGGAGCCGACCGAGGTCATTCCGCGGCCGCAGGCCCGACGCCTCGACCGTTCGGCACAGTTCGCGCTGGTCGCCGCCAAGGAGGCGTGGGCCGACGCGGGCTTCGAGGGCAAGGCCGGTGAAGACCAGAACGTCGACCCGGACCGCCTCGGCGCCGTCATCGCCTCCGGCATCGGTGGGGTGACGACCCTCCTCGACCAGTACGACGTGCTGAAGGAGAAGGGCGTCCGTCGCGTCTCCCCGCACACCGTTCCCATGCTGATGCCGAACGGCCCCTCGGCCAACGTGGGCCTGCTCGTGGGCGCCCGTGCGGGCGTGCACACGCCGGTCTCCGCGTGCGCCTCGGGCGCCGAGGCCATCGGCTACGCCATCGAGATGATCCGCACCGGCCGTGCCGACGTCGTCGTCGCGGGTGGCACGGAGGCGGCGATCCACCCGCTTCCCATCGCCGCGTTCGGCAACATGATGGCGATGTCCAAGAACAACGACGACCCGCAGGGCGCCTCGCGCCCCTACGACATCGCCCGGGACGGTTTCGTCCTCGGTGAGGGCGCGGGTGTGATCGTCCTGGAGTCCGCGGAGCACGCGGCCCGGCGCGGCGCGCGCGTCTACGCCGAGGCGGTCGGCCAGGGCATCTCCGCCGACAGCCACGACATCGTGCAGCCCGAGCCGGAAGGGCGGGGCATCTCGGCCGCCCTGCAGCACCTGCTCGACAGCACCGACCTGAACCCGGCGGAGATCGTGCACGTCAACGCGCACGCGACGTCGACGCCTGCCGGTGACATCGCCGAGCTGAAGGCGCTGCGCAAGGTGTTCGGTGACGACGCCGACCACATGGCGGTCTCGGCCACCAAGTCGATGACCGGTCACCTGCTGGGTGGTGCCGGTGGCGTGGAGACGGTCGCCACCGTCCTCGCCCTGTACCACCGGGTGGCTCCGCCGACCATCAACGTCGAGAACCTCGACCCCGAGGCCGAGGCCAACGCGGATGTCGTGCGGGGTGAGGCGCGGAAGCTGCCCGTGGAGGGCCGTATCGCCGCGCTGAACGACTCGTTCGGGTTCGGTGGGCACAACGTGGTGCTGGCGTTCCGTACGGTGTGAGAAGCGCCGTTCAGCTGAAAAGTGGCCCGGTCTCCGTGTGGAGGCCGGGCCACTCGCCGTTGGGTCTCACACCACTTGGTGCAACCAGCGGACCGGGGCTCCCTCACCGGCGTACCTGAAGGGCTCCAGCTCGTCGTCCCACGGCTTGCCCAGGAGTTTCGCCAACTCGGCCTCCAGGTTCGTCTCGCCGCGCTGTGAGCGGGTGAGGGCGGCCCTCAGCCGGTCCTCCGGGATCAGGATGTCGCCGTGGATGCCGGTGACGGCGTGGAAGATGCCGAGCTCGGGGGTGCAGCTGTAGCGCTCACCCTCGGCGGTGGGGCAGGGCTCGGCCGTGACCTCGAAGCGGAGCAGGTGCCAGCCTCTGAGCGCCGACGCGAGCTTGGACGCGGTGCCGACCTCGCCCTTCCAGGAGAACTCCGAGCGCCAGGTGCCCGGCGCGGCCGGCTGCCGGATCCAGTCGAGGCTGACGCGGGTGCCGAGCACCCCGGCGACGGCCCACTCGACGTGCGGGCACAGCGCGCGCGGCGCGGAGTGCACGTACAGAACTCCACGTGTCGTCACCGGGACCTCCGGGCAGAGCGGGACAAGTCTTGCTGGCTGGCATGGCGGCGATGGCAGGCAGCCACGTTGATGGCGAGGCTACCGTGCGGTGGCGCAAGGAGTGTGACGTACCGTCGGTCCGGATGCCCCGAAACCCCCGCCATTCACCCGGCAGGACGCTAGTACGGCTCCCGATCGTTCCATCGCGGCCGCCGGGAACTCTCGTGCGTTGTCATGAGGGGACGTCCATTTCACGAGGGGAACACCACGGATGCGGAAGCAGGGCCATCGCTCGCGTGCCGTCGTCGCCGTCCTGACGGCGGCACTTCTGGGCACCGCCGGCTGTGACGCCGTGGGGGGCGACTCGGCGGGACCCACGGCCGCCGGGAAGACCAGGCCGTCCCCGACACCGACCCCGGCCTGGGACAACAGCCCCGCCTCGATGGCCGCGGTGGGCGACTCCATCACCCGCGGCTTCGACGCGTGCGGAGTCCTCAAGGACTGTCCCGACGTGTCCTGGGCCACCGGGAGCAGCACTCAGGTCGACAGTCTCGCCGTACGGCTGCTGGGGAAGGCGAAGGCGGCCGAGCGGAGCTGGAACTACGCGGTGTCCGGGTCGCGGATGGCCGATCTGTCCACCCAGATGGCACAGGCGGCGGCGCGGACACCCGGGCTGGTGACGGTGATGGTGGGGGCCAATGACGCCTGCCGGAACTCCACGGCGGCGATGACGTCGGTGGCCGACTTCCGGGCCGGCTTCGAGGACGCGCTGAGCGTGCTGCGCAAGCAGGCGCCCAAGGCGCAGGTGTATGTGGCGAGCGTGCCGAACCTCAAGCGGCTGTGGTCCGAGGGGCGCACCAATCCGCTGGGCAGACAGGTGTGGAAGCTGGGCGTCTGCCCGTCGATGCTGGCCGACGCGGAGGCCCTGGACGCGGCGGCGACCGAGCGGCGGGCCACCGTCCAGGAGCGGGTGGAGGACTACAACGCCGTACTGAAGGAGGTGTGCGCGAAGGACGAGCGGTGCCGGTACGACGGGGGCGCGGTGTACGGCTACCGGTTCGGCACCGAGCAGCTCAGCCACTGGGACTGGTTCCACCCCAGTGTGAACGGACAGGCGCGGCTGGCCGAGATCGCGTACCGCAAGGTCACGGCCGTGTCCTAAAGTTCCGCACATGAACGAACTCTTCGCCACACTTTCCGACGGCACACCGGTCCACCGCTGGACCCTGGAGCGCGCGGGCGTCCGGGTGCGGATCCTGTCGTACGGCGGGATCGTGCAGTCGGTCGAGGTCCCGGACCGGGACGGGCGTACGGCGGACGTGGTGCTGGGGTTCGCCGGTCTGGACGGGTATCTCGAGCACCCGGGGCCGTATCTCGGGGCGTTCATCGGGCGGTACGCGAACCGGATCGCGGGCGGCCGTTTCGAGCTGGACGGGCTGACGTACGCGCTCGCGCCCAACAACGCGCCCAACTCCCTGCACGGCGGGGAGAACGGCTTCGACAAGCGGGTGTGGGACGCGGAGGCGGTCGGCGAGCACGGGGTGCGGCTGAGCCGGGTCAGTGCGCATGGTGAGGAGGGTTTCCCGGGGCGGCTCACGGTCTCGGGGACCTACACGCTGGACGAGTCGGGTGCGCTGCGGATCGCGTACGAGGCGGTCACGGACGCGCCGACCCTCGTGAACCTGACCAACCACAGCTACTTCAACCTGGCCGGTTCCGGGAACGCGGGCGGGCACGAACTGCGGATCGCCGCCTCGCGGTTCACGCCGGTCGACGCGGATCTGATCCCGACGGGGGTGGAGGAGGTCGCGGACACGCGGTTCGACTTCCGTCAGGAGCGGAAGGTCGGTGCCGGTTACGACCACAACTTCGTGCTCGACAAGGGGGTCACCGAGGCTCCCGTCGAGGTCGCCGAGCTGTACGACCCCTCCTCCGGCCGGGTGCTGACGGTCGCGACCACCGAGCCGGGGCTCCAGTTGTACACCGCGGACCATCTCACCGAGCCCTTCGCGCCCGGTGACGGCATCGCGCTGGAGACCCAGCACTTCCCGGACTCCCCGAACCGGCCGGAGTTCCCGAGCACGGTGCTGCGGCCGGGCGAGGTCTTCCGGTCGGAGACCGTGTACGGCTTCGGTACGCGCTGAGAGACACACGAGCCCCGGCCCAGGGGTCAGGTCCCGGGCCGGGGCTGCTTGTGTGAGGGCTGTGCCCCCTGGGATCAGACGTTAATCGTCACGGTGAGCCGACGGTCCTCGATCGAGCGTCCGACCTGGATTTCGTACGAACCTTTCACATACGACCACGATGAGGTCTTCTCGTCCCAGATCTCGAAGGCCCGGGGCGGGATCTCCACGGTGACCTCGACGCTCTCGCCGGGGCCGGCCTCGGCTCCCGCGAATCCGGCGAGCCGGCGGGCCGGGCGCGCGGCGTCGGGTTCGGTGGGTGCTTCGGCGTCGGCGGGCGCCAGGTAGATCTGGACGACCTCGCGGCCGGCGCGGCTGCCGGAGTTGCGCAGCCGGACCCGGAGGGTGCTGCCGTGGACCTCGACGGACTCGTAGGTCCAGTCGGTGTAGCCGAGGCCGTGCCCGAAGGGGTAGGCAGGGGTGCGGCCCTCCTTCTCCCAGGCCGCGTAACCGATGAAGACGCCTTCGTCGTAGGAGAGTTCACCGTCCGTGGGGACGACCCGGGTGACCGGGGCGTCGGCCAGGGTGCCCCAGGTGGTGGGGAGACGGCCGCCGGGTTCGTGGGCGCCGGTCAGCACGTCGGCGAGGGCCGCGCCGCCCTCCTGGCCGGGGAACCAGCTGAGCAGGACGGCGGCGACGTCGTCCCGCCAGGGCAGCTCCACCGGGGAGCCGGAGTTGACGATCACGACGGTGTTCGGGTTGGCGGCGGCGACCGCGCGGACCAGGTCGTTCTGGCGGCCGGGGAGGGTGAGGTCCTTGCGGTCGTAGCCCTCGGACTCGACGCGGTCGGTGGTGGCGACCACGACGACAGCCGTGTCGGCTTGCCGTGCCGCCTCGACGGCCTCGGCGATCAGCTCGTCGGGATCGCGCCGGGGGTCCTGGTGGGCGAGGGAGAATCCGACGACCTTCATCGGGACGTCCTCCGGAATGACGACGACATGGGTCAGGGAGACCCGGACCGGTTCGCCCGCCGTCAGTTCCACCTCGGCGCGGGGCTCGGGGGCGGCGAAGAAGGAGATGAAGGGGCCGTCCTCGTCGTTCCTCTAGACGTCGTCGTAGTACGTGATGCCGTCGACGACCAGCTTGAAGACGCCGAGCCCCTTGATGCCGAAGGTGTGCGAGCCGGTCTCACGCGGGGTGAAGGTGCCGGTCAACTCGACGGTGTGCAGGGTCTCGTGGGTGACGCCCTCGGGGAGGTCCGAACCCATCCACTGGATCTGGCCGTTGGGCGCGGAGGCCGTCGCGATGACCTTGCCGTCCGTGTCGCGACAGACCGCCTGGAGGGTGAACCCCTTGTCGGCGACGGCGAGTTCGGTGTTGGGGTCGGCGCCGACGGCGTAGCTGAGGGTGCCCTCGGGGAGGGCTGCGGTGAGGCCGTCGAGCGGGGAGACGATGCGGTCGGGGAAGACGGTGGCGGAGCCGCCGCCGAGGACACGGGCGTCGCGGGCTGCGGCGCCGACGAGGGCGACCGTGCCGTTCGGCTTCAGTGGCAGGACGCCGTTGCCGTTCTTCGCGAGGACGAAGGCGCGGCGGGCGATCTCACGGGCCAGCTCGATGCCGTCGACGGTCTCCGGGAGCTCGGTGACGGCGGGTTCGGCGCCGTCCAGGATGCCGACGCGGGCGGCGAGCCGCAGCACGTTGCGTACGGCCGTGTCGACCGCGCTCTCGTCGACCTCGCCGTTGCGGACGGCCCGGGCTAGGGCCTGGCCGTAGACGGTGGTCGGGCCGGGCATGGCGACGTCGAGGCCGCCCTCGATGGCGCCCTTGGTGGAGCGGGCGGCCATCCAGTCGGAGACGTTGCAGCCGTCGAAGCCCCATTCGCCGCGCAGGACTTCGTTGACCAGGTGGTGGTGCTCGGTCATGGTCGTGCCGTTGACCGTGTTGTAGGCGGTCATGATGCCCCACGGGTAGGCGTTCTCGACGATGTGCTCGAAGGGCGCCAGGTACAGCTCGCGCAGGGCGCGTTCGGAGACCAGGTTGTTCACCGTGAAGCGGTCGGTCTCGGCGTCGTTGGCGACGAAGTGCTTGACGGTGGTGCCGACTCCGCCCTCCTGTACGCCGGTGACGTACCCGGCGCCGATCCGTCCCGTCAGGTACGGGTCCTCGCTGTAGGCCTCGAAGTGGCGGCCGCCGAGCGGGGAGCGGTGGAGGTTGACGGTCGGTGCGAGCAGGACGTGGACGCCTTTGCGGCGGGCCTCCTGGGCGAGCAGTACGCCTGCCCTGCGGGCGAGTTCCGGGTCCCAGGTCGCGGCGAGCGCGGTCGGGGAGGGCAGGGCGATCGACGGGTCGTCAGCGCTCCAGCGCACACCCCGGACGCCGATCGGTCCGTCGGACATGACGAGGGAGGCCAGGCCGATCTCCGGGAGCGCGGGCAGGGACCACATGTCCTTTCCGGCCAGAAGCCCCGCCTTGGCGTCCAGGTCGAGCACGGCCAGGGCCGTCTCGACGGCGGCCTCGCGGGCCCGGTCGGCGGAGGTGGTCTCCTCGGGTGCCGCCATGGGCTGCCTCCTCGTTGAAGTCCGTGGATGACTCCATCCTGCCTCGGCTGCACGCGAGGGAATCGAAACGGCAACCGTCAAAAGGGGGCCACTCTGCGGTCCCAGAGGTGGGCGAGGGTCTTGCTGACCGCGCACACGCACGCGAAGGCGAACGCCCAGATGTGCTGCCCGGCGGCGTCCAGCAGAGCGACGCCCGTTCCGAACCAGAGCACCTCGAAAACGACGCGGGCCGCGCCGTGGAGCTTGAACCTCGCCCTCGGGGATCCGAACAGTCCCCACAGCCAGCAGAGGACGGTCGTCCCGAAGAGGGCGGCGAGAGGAGCCGCGTCGGAGCCGCTGCGGTAGGCGTAGTACCAGACGGACCCGAGGACCCCGAGTTCCGTCAGGAACACGACGCCCAGGTTCACGGCCTTCGCTGTCTTCACGCGGGGCAGTATCACCCGCCCGCCGTCACCGCCGCCACGATTTCGATCTCGATCCGTGCCTCGGGCCTGAACAGCCGGGGCACCTCGAAGGTCATGCTGGTGGGCGGGGTCCCGGTGAGGAACTCCCTTCGTACGGCGCCGTATTGCTCCAGCTCGGAGATGTCGGTGAGGTAGGTGCGGATGTTGATGACGTCGGCCAGGGTCGCGCCGTGGGCCGCCAGCAGCGCGGCGAGGGTCTCGAAGACACCCCGGGCCTGTTCGGCGAGCGTGGCGCCCTCGGCGATCTGGCCGGAGACGAACAACAGGGCGCTGCCGTCGGCCTGTTCGACGCGGGCGACCTGGGAGTAGTAGGGGCTCAGGGGCTGGGGCGCGGTGGCCGGGTTGCCGAGGGTGACCTTCATGGCCTCGACGCTAGGGTGACGCTTGCGATGCGACAAGCGAATGTCCAGCATGGCTGTCATGCCGAATCCGCATCGCCTCGATGTTCCCGATCTCGCCACCGTCTGGCTGCGGGTCTTCCTGGAGGTCGCCCGGCACGGCTCGTTCACCGTGGCCGCGCGCACCCTGGGCTGGACGCAGTCGGCGGTGTCCCGGCAGATCTCCTCGCTGGAGGCGGCGCTGGGCGGGGCTCCGCTGTTCGACCGGCTGCCGCGGGGCGTACGGCTGACGGAGGCCGGGCGGCTGGTCGTGCCGTACGCGGAGACCGTCACCGGGGCACTGCGCGGCGCCGCGCGCGAACTTGCGGCGCTGCGTGAAGTGACGGACGGGCGGCTGCGGTTCGGGGCGTTCCCGACAGCGGACGCGGCTCTGGTCCCGCACGCCCTCGGGATCTTCCGCGACCGCCACCCGCGGGTGCGGATGTCCCGCGAGGAGGGGCTCACGCCGGCCCTGCTGGAGCGGCTCGCCGAGGGGCGTCTGGATCTCGCGGTGGTCTCCACGACGGGCGGGGCGCCACTGTCGGCGTACGAACTCCACCATCTCCTCGACGAGCCGCTGTACGTCGCCGTCCCGGCCGGGCATCCGCTGGCGGGCGAGGGCCCCGTACGGCTGGGGCGGCTGTCCGACGCCGACTGGATCTCCGGGAGTCCGCGGCCCGAGGGCACCCTCCTCGACGCGGCCCTGCGGCAGGGGTTCCGGCCGCGGATCGCGCATGTCGTCGGCGAGTGGACCGCCAAGCAGGGGTACGTCGCCGCGGGGCTCGGGGTGGCGCTGGTACCGGCGCTCGCCGCGGAGTCCGTACGGACGGACATCGTGCTGCTGCCGGTGCTCGACGAGGAGGCTCCGGCGCGGACGGTGTACGCGGCGGTGGTGCGGGGGCGGTCCCTCTCGCCGGCCGGGGCGGCGTTCGTCGGGGCGCTGCGGGAGGCGGCGGGGCGGATTCCCGGTGCGTCGCTCCCCATGGCGTAGACCACTTCCGTCACGCGATACTGCCGTCGTCCGGCACCACTCGCGCCCCACCGCGACGGAAGGCCTGAACTCCCTTGAGATCACTGTTCGTTCGGATCGGCATCCTCGGACTGACCCTGCTGGCGGGACCGGCGGTCCCGGCGACCGCGGCGGCGGCCGAGTCCGCGCCCTCGCCCACGGTGGAGGAGCAGCGGCTCGACAAGGCGGTGCCGCGGGAGATCCTGGAGCGGTCGGGATTCGACGCCGTGACGCCCCGCTTCACTCGGGCTCTCGGGTCGGCGCACTCCTACGCGGAGGCGCGGAAGGTCGTCGTACGGCAGGGGTCCGCGCTGTGGAAGCGGGCGGTGGACCGGGCGCAGGGGCGAGGGCCTGACGGTGGGGATCTGAGCCGGGACGACGATCGGCCGCTGTACTGGGCGCGGTTGGGGATGACGCGTGAAGTGCGGACCTGGGAGCCGTCGTTCGGGGTGTCGGACGGGCAACGGGCCGCGCTGCTCGGCGAGTTGGAGCGAACCTCTCGGGGGCAGACCGCCGTGCGGTATCCGGCCGGAGACAAGCTGAAGCGGGTGCTGGTCACCGGGTTCGATCCGTTCACGCTGGACCGGGACATACGGATCTCCAATCCGTCGGGGGCGACCGCGCTCGCGCTCGACGGGACGGTGATCCGGACGGCGTCGGGGCCCGCACGGGTGGAGGCCGTCGTCTTTCCGGTGCGGTGGCGGGACTTCACGGAGGGCACCGTGGAGCGGGCCCTGCGGCCGTATCTGAAGGAAGTGGATCTCTTCACGACCGTGAGCCAAGGGCGGGTGGGGCGGTTCGACGTCGAGCGGACCAACGGGGCCTGGCGGGGCGGTTTTCCGGACAACGACAACATCGGGGTGACGGAGACGGTTCCGGTGCGCGATCCGGGCTCGCAGCCGCAGTGGACGACCACGACGTTGCGGTACAAGGCGATCGTGGACGCGGACACCGGGCGGTTTCCGGTCTACGACAACACGAGCGTGACCGAGATTCCGGCGGGAGGGACCGAGGCCGTCGTCCGTCCGGACGGGCCGACCGCCGGGTCCACGGCGCGGGCCGGGGGCGGCGGGAACTACCTCTCCAACGAGATCGCCTACCGGGCCACGCTGCTGCGGGACCGGCTGGGGCTGCACGATACGCTCCCGGGCGGGCATGTCCACACACCTGTGCTGGAGTTCGGGTCCGGCAACACCACGGAGGTCACCGATCCGGAGTTCGTCCGGAATCGGCTGGACATCATCGCGCAGGTGCGGGCGATTCTGGTGGTGGCGGTGGGGGCGTAGAGGTTTCGGCTGAAAGGTGTCATCGTCAGGTTCCGAGTTCGCCGGACACCGGCTCCTCGTCGGGCTCCTCGTGCTCGTCCCGGGTTTCCTCGCCCAGCAGGTCACGGGCCATCAGCGTGGCTCCCGCGACCGCGCCCGGCATCAGGAAGACCGCTACGAAGGGGACGAGGAAGGCCAGGCCGAGGGGGGTGCCGAAGCCCCAGATCAGGGGCTTGCGGGAGCGGAGGAGGGTGAGGCGGGCGCGGAGTTGGACGCCTCGGCGCTGGAGGGCGACCGCGGTCAGTTCCTCGGTGAGGAAGAAGCCCGTGACGAAGAAGCCGATCACGGGGATGAGCGTCTGGCCGATGAAGGGGATGAAGCCCAGGGCGAAGAGCAGCACCGCCCACAGGAGCGCCCGGATCACGATGCGGATGCTGTCCCTCGCCGAGATCCACAGCTCGCGCCACAAGGGGAGGCCGGACTCGGGGGCCGTGCCGTCCGGGGAGACGTCCCGGTCGACCTTCTCGGAGAGGTTCTCGTAGAAGGGCTGGCCGACGAGGAGGGTGACCGCGGTGAAGGTGAGGACCGACAGGAGGAGGGCCAGGGCGAACAGGACCACCGTCAGGAAGCCGCGGAACAGGCCCTGCCAGGGGCTCGACCAGTCGTCGGCGAACGGCGTCGCCCAGGACACGAAGTTCTCGCCCCAGGTCGCCAGCGCCACCAGCGCCGCCACGTAGAGCACCAGGGTGATCAGGCCCGGGATCAGTCCGAAGCCGTACTGCTTGCCGTGCCGGGCCACCCACCGCTGGCCCTTCAGGAGATAGTGGAAGCCCGCCCCGAGATCACGCATGGCCGAAACCCTATCGGGTCGCCTTCAGGCCGGGGACACGGCCACCACCACCCCCTGTTCCGCCGCAGGGGACACCGCCGCCGACACCCGTACGGCGACCGCCCGCGCCACACCGCCCGTGCGGGCGGCGGCGGCCAGCAGTGCGGGCTGGAGCCGTTCAAGACCGGACACGAACAGTTCCTCGCCGGTGATCAGCATCGGACGGGCCGCCTTCGCCGTGGCCGCCGCCGCGTCCGTGAGGTCGGCGAGGGGCGGGAGCGTCGCGCGTACGACCCCGGCGCCGGCGTTGGCCGCCCGTTCGGCCAGCGCCACCTGCAGCGGCATCAGCGGGGCCAGCGCGGCCGTCAACGCGTCGGCGATTCGGCGCAGTTCGGGGGTCGAGTCGTGCAGTACGTCGGTCGCCGCGCGGATCAGCGGGGTGAGGGCGAGCAGCACCCCGGCGGCCACGCCCGCCGCCGCGGGGAGCAGCGGTGACGTCGCCTCCACCAGCTCGCCGAGCGCGGTCGCGAACTCCTCGACCGCCGGTTCCACCGCGTCCAGGACGGGAAGCAGGCTGTCACCGAGGGCAGCGAGCAGTGCCCGGGCCGGTTCGCTCACCGGGTGCACGGCCAGCGGGGCGCCCGTCGTACCGAGCCGGGTGAGGGTGTCGACGATCCGGTAGAACGCCTCCTGGGCCTGCGGGGAGGCGCTCGCCTCGGCCAGTTCCGCCGTCGTCTCGCGCAGCACGCGCAGCGCTTCGGCGCCCGAACCGTCCCTCGGGTCCAGGGTGTTGATCGCGATCCTGGTGATGTTCCCGGCTGTGTCGAGGAGTTGGCCGGTGATGTCGGTGGTGTTCCGCGCCATGCGCAGGACGTCGTCCCTGCTGGGGAGCGAAGGGATCGTGGCCATGGGCTTCTCCTGTCGGAACTCGCTCGCCGCCCGCTTCCGATGACCTCAGCATGCCCCGTCGGAGAGCCCGAGATGGGCCATCCGGGGTATCCGCGCCACGAACTCCCTCTTGTTGCGGTTGAGTCGAACAGATGCATTTCGCCGTACCGATCACAGGAAGCTCCGGAGGAGGTACGCGTGCACATCACGAGAACTGTTCCCGCGAGACCCGTCCGGCTCATCGCCCTCACGAGCGCACTGCTGCTCACCCCGAACAGCGCGACCGCGGACCCCCTTCCGGGACCAGGAGGAGGGCTGGGACGACTGGCCGGTCTTCACCCCGGAGTACGCGGCCACGGGGCTGCTGGCGGCGCAGCCGGTCGAGGGCAACGGGGACGCCAACGGCGTGGTGCGCGTGGAGCAGTCGTACGCCACGGGGAACCCGCTGGTCTCCGGGCGCTGGCCGCCCCTGTCGGACGGTTCCGGCGGTCCCGCCGCCGCGGCGGGGCAGGCCTCGGTCGTCAGTGGCCCCCAAGCCGTCCTGTTCGGCACCGAACCCCTCTTCCGGGATCACTCGAAGGGAAGTTCGCCCAGGTCGGACGGGCGTTGTTCACCATGGCGCACGCGAGCAGCGGCTGAGGTTGAGGAGAGCGATGACACAGGAGATCCACGGCACCGTCGCGGACGGCTTCGAGGCGGTGCGGGAGGAGTTCGCCGCGTTCGTGGCGGGCGAACGGCCGGACTACGAAGGTCAGTTGAGCGCGTTCGTGCACGGTCGGCGGGTCGTCGACCTGTGGGCCGGTGAGGGTGTCGGGCCGGACTCCCTCTACGGCGTGTTCTCGTCGACCAAGGGCGCCGCCCATCTGGTCGTGGCGCTCCTCGTCCAGGAGGGGACCCTGGAGCTGGACCGCAAAGTGACCTACTACTGGCCGGAGTTCGCGGCCGAGGGCAAGGGCCAGCTGCCCCTGCGCGACCTGCTGGCGCACCGGGCCGGGGTGATCGGCCTGGACGCCGGGTTCACCGCGCAGGAGCTGACGGACGACCGGGCGATGGCGGAACGGCTCGCGGACCAGAAGCCGTTCTGGCGCCCCGGCACGGCCTTCGGCTACCACGCGCTGGTCATCGGCGCGCTTACCGGCGAGATCGTCCGGCGGGCGACCGGCCGCACACTCCAGGAGGTGTACGAGGAGCGGATCCGGGCCCCGTACGGGCTGGACTTCCACCTGGGCCTGCCCGAGTCCCTGGAGCCCCGTTACCGCTCGGTGCAGCCGATGGCGCCGACGGCCACCCAGCAGGCCCTGCTGGACGCGACACCGACGGGCCCGCACACCCTGGCCGCGATCGCCTTCAACCAGCATGTGCCGGACCCGGGCGACCTGGCCGACTACGCCAACTCCCGTGCCGTACGCGCGAAGGGCCCGGCCTCGGCGGGTGGCGTGGGGGCGGCGCGCGGGCTGGCCGGGATGTACGCGGCGGCGATCAGCGAGATGGCTGACCGCCCGCCCCTGCTGAAGCCCGACACGATCGCCGAGGTGGGCCAGATCCACTCCGTCGGCTACGACCTGGTGGCCCGGGCCCACAAGTCGTACGGTCTGGGCTTCCAGGCCACGGCCGACATGTGGCACCCCTTCCTCGGCGCCGGTGCCTTCGGCCACAGCGGCGCGGGCGGTTCCCAGGCCTTCGCCGATCCCCGCAGCGGCCTGGCCTACGGCTACACCCGCCGCCGGATGGCGTTTCCGGGAGGGGCGGCGCCGGAGAACGACCGGTTGGTGAAGGCCGTACACAGAGCGGCGCTGGCCGTGTGACAGGAGCGGAGGCCGCGCCCCACGTCCAGGGGTGCGGCCTCCGTCCTTCACGACCGACGGGCTCCGTCAGACGAGCGTCACGGAGATGTTCCCGCGGGTCGCCTTCGAGTACGGGCAGACCTGGTGGGCTTCTCAACAAGGGCCCGGGTCCGGCGCAAGCTGCGCCCCCCAGGGGTGTTCGGGTGGCACTTCACCCCGCCGGACGAGGCACCGAACGCAGACACGAGGGCGGACGAAGAGGCGTCACAGCTTGACGATCATCTTCCCGGTGTTGTCGCCGCGCAGGACCCCGAGGAACGCCTCCAGGTTGTTCTCGATGCCCTCGACGACCGTCTCGCGGTACTTGAGCTGCCCGGACGCCACCCACGGGCCGACCTCGGCGACGAACTCCGGCTGGAGGTCGTAGTGGTCGTTGACCAGGAAGCCCTCGATGCGGCCGCGGGTCTGGATCAGCCGGGCGAGGTTGCGCGGGCCGGGCGCGGCCTCGGTGTCGTTGTAGACGGAGATCATGCCGCAGACGGCGATACGGCCGTCCCGGTTGAGGGAGCCGATGGCGGCCTCCAGGTGGTCACCGCCGACGTTGTCGAAGTAGACGTCGATGCCGTCGGGGGCGGCCTCGCGCAGCTGCTGGCTCACCTTGCCGCTCTTGTAGTTGAAGGCGGCGTCGAAGCCGTACTCCTCGACGAGCAGCTTGACCTTGTCGTCGGAGCCGGCCGAGCCGATGACCCGGGAGGCGCCCTTGAGCTTGGCGATCTGGCCGACCTGGCTGCCGACGGCTCCCGCGGCGCCGGAGACGAAGACCGTGTCGCCCTCCTTGAAGGAGGCGGTGCGCAGGAGGCCGGCGTAGGCGGTGAGGCCGGTCATGCCGAGGACGCCGAGGTAGGTGGACAGGGGTGCGGCGTCGGGGTCGACCTTGCCGGCCTGCTGGGCGTCGAAGGTGGCGTACTCGCGCCAGCCGCCGAAGTGCAGGACGTGGTCGCCGACCGCGATGCCCTCGGCGTTGGAGGCGACGACCTCGCCGACCGCGCCGCCCTGCATGGCCTTGCCCAGCTCGAAGGGGGCGACGTACGACTTGGCGGCGCTCATACGGCCACGCATGTACGGGTCCACCGAGAGGTACTTGTTACGGACCAGTATCTGCCCCTCGCCGGGCTGCCGGACCTCCGCCTCGACCAGGGCGAAGTCCTCGGGCTTGGGCCAGCCCACCGGGCGGGAGAGGAGGTGCCACTCGCGGTTGATCATGACGGAGCCTTTCCGATGTACTTCAGTACCGATTTACTTCAATGCCTGAAACAACCATGCTCCTGAATATTTCATGTTGTCAAGTAACGGGGTATTCTGGAGCGCATGCCCACTCCTCACACGCCCCGGCCCGACGCGCTGACCCTGGAGGTCGTCGAGCTCATCGGCGACGTGGTGGCCCGCTTCTACTCGGACTACGAGGACGCGGCCGCGGAGCACTCCCTCACCGGGGCACAGGCGCGGCTACTGAGTCTGCTGTCCCTGGAGCCGCTGCCCATGCGCAAGCTGGCGCAGAAACTGAAGTGCGAGCCGTCGAACGTCACGGGGATCGTGGACCGGCTCGAAGCGCGGGGGCTCGTGGAGCGGCGGCCGGATCCGGCGGACCGGCGGGTGAAGGTGGCGGCGGCGACCGAGGAGGGGCGGCGGGTGGCGCGGGGGCTGCGGGAGGGGCTGCGGTTCGCGCGGGAGCCGCTGGCGGGGCTGTCGGAGGGGGAGCGGGAGTCTTTGCGGGACTTGTTGCGGCGGATGCTTGAGGCGTGACGGGGGTGTTGTCCGTCTGCGGGTGCGTCGTGGCCGGTCGCGCAGTTCCCCGCGCCCCTGGGTGGGTGCAGCTGGGCCTGCTTCGAGTGCACCCGCTTAGGGGCGCGGCCGAACTTCACACAAGCGAAGCCCTTACGAGCACCACCACAGGATCTGTGTGCACGTTTCCGATGGGGAAGGCTCCGGGGTCGGGGATGCCGAGGTCGGTGCCGTCGTGGGGGTGCTTTTGCCGGTCGGGGTCGCCGATGCCCAGGCCGAGGCCGACTGGGGGGCCTTCGTGACGTTCACCTTGTCCGCGTCCTCGGTCTTCGAGGCCGAGGGGGACGGGGACTTCGAGGGTTCCTCGCCGGGAGAACCCGACGGAACGATTCCGCTCGGGTCGGAGACCGGTTCGGCGGACGTGCTCGGGGTCGATGTGGCGTCGCCGTCCGTCGAGTCGGCGCCCGCCGCGCCCGGCTTGGGGGAGCTGCCCGGTGCGTCCATGCCGAGTTCCGCGAGGCTGAGGCCGCCCGCCGCGAGGACGAAGCCGGCGGCTATCAGCAGGGTTCTGCGACGGCGGCGGCGGTGGGCCGCGGCTTTGCGGTCGCGTCGGCTGGCACCGCCCGCGGGGTCGCCCGGATCGTCATTGTCGTCGCCGTGGTCGTCACGGTCGTCGTAGCCGTCGTGACCGTCGCCGCCGTCTCCGCCGCGGCCGTCGTCACCGTCTCCCCCGTCGCCGGGGCCCGCGGAGTCGTCGAGGTTCTCGGCGTCGTAGCTCTCCACGTCGGCGGTCCGCGCCACCTCGTACCCCTGCGGCGTCCCGTGCCCGGCGGGCACACCCGGGTAGGGGACGATCTCGTGGCCCAGCATCGGGCCCCCGTGGCCTTCCACGCCGTACCCGGCGAATCCCTGACCGCCGTAGGCCTCCGGGGCACCCGCCTGGGCGCCACCGGCGTACATGCCGCCGTCGTACTGCGCCGCGGCTCCGACCGGCACCGCCTGCGGATGAACCTGCTCGGGCACGTAAGGGTGGGCCGCGTACGCGCGCAGCGTTTCGAGCGAGGTGCCGCACCCCGGGCAGGCGAGGGCGCCGTTGAGGTGCCGTCGGCACGGGAGGCAGTAGTCCATGACGCGGGAAGAATAAGTTCCGCGCGGGGAACGTTCCTAGGGATACCCGTGAAGGTTCGGTGCGGAACCGCCAGTTCGCGTTCGCCCGGCCGGGGGCAAGGACGACCATTCCACGCCAACTCACGACACACCGGCGCGGTCCGTCGCACATATGCCGTGCGACGGACCGCGCCGGCCAGGATCAGGTCTTCTTACGGGTCGTCATGGCGCGCTGGATCAGGATGAACGCGCACAGCAGCACACCGGTGGCGATCTTCGTCCACCAGGAGCTGAGCGTGCCCTCGAACTGGATGATGCTCTTGATCAGGCCCAGGACGAGGACGCCGAAGAGCGTGCCCAGGACGTAGCCGGAACCGCCCGTCAGCAGCGTGCCGCCGATGACGACCGCGGCGATCGCGTCGAGTTCCATGCCGGTGGCGTGCAGCGGGTCACCGGACTGGATGTACAGGGTGAAGAGCAGACCGGCCAGGGCCGAGCAGAAGCCGCTCACCGTGTACACGGCGATCTTGGTGCCGCCCTGCGGGAGGCCCATCAGCATGGCTGACTGCTCGTTGCCGCCGATGGCGTACACCCGCCGTCCGAAGCGTGTGTAGTGCAGGACGTAGAAGGCCACGGCGAGAACGACGAGCGAGACGATGGCGCCGACCGACAGGAAGCCCAACCCCAGCGACGCCTGTGCCTGCGCCAGGCTGCTCACCGTGGAGTCGTCGATGGCGATCGACTCCTTGCTGATGACCAGGCACAGGCCCCGGAAGAGGAAGAGGCCGGCGAGGGTCACGATGAAGGGCTGGATCTCGAAGTTGTGGATCACATAGCCCATCAGGAAGCCGCCGAAGGCTCCCACGCCCAGCGCGATGGGGATGACGACCAGGATCGGCAGGCCCTGCTTCTCCACCAGCCATGCGGTGAGCATGGTCGTGAAGCCGATCACGGAGCCGACGGACAGGTCGATGCCGCCGGAGAGGATCACGAAGGTGGCGCCGACTGCGGCGACCAGCAGATAGCCGTTGTCGATGAACAGGTTGAGGAAGACCTGCGGTTCGCCGAAACCGTAATTCGTGTAGCGGCTCAGGCCCCCGATGTACATCGCGAGGAAGAGCGTGGCGGTCACCAGGACGGGCAGACGCCGGTCGCCGAGCAGCCGCGCGGCCCTGGACGGCGTACGACGGCTGTCGGGTGCCGTGGGGGTCTGGGTGGCCGTGCTCATCACGACACCTCCATCTTGGGGGCCGCCGCGGTCGAGGAGGCGGTGTCCGTCGGGGTGGAGGACGGCTTGCCGCCTCCCTTCGTACCGGCCCCGGTGCCGAACCTGGCGCCGAACACCTTGGCACGGAACTTCGGGGACTGGAGCAGGCAGACGACGATGACGACGGCGGCCTTGAAGACCAGGTTGGTCTGGGTCGGTACGCCGATGGTGTAGATCGTGGTGGTCAGGGTCTGGATGACGAGGGCGCCCACCACCGTGCCGCCGATCGAGAACCGCCCGCCGAGGAGTGACGTGCCGCCGATGACGACGGCCAGGATCGCGTCCAGCTCGATCCACAGGCCGGCGTTGTTGCCGTCCGCCGCCGAGGTGTTGGAGCTGATCATCAGGCCCGCGATACCGGCGCACAGCGCGCAGAACACGTACACCATGATCTTGATGCGGCGGGAGCGGATGCCGACCAGGCGGCTGGCCTCCGCGTTGCCGCCGACCGACTCGACGAGGAGGCCGAGGGCGGTCCTGCGGGTGAGGGCCACCGTGACGGCGACGACGGCCGCCACCACGAAGATGGAGAACGGCAGGGTCAGCCAGTAGCCGCCGCCGATCAGCTTGTACGGCTCGCTGTTGATGGTGATGATCTCGCCGTCGGTGATCAGCTGGGCCACGCCTCGGCCCGCGACCATGATGATGAGGGTCGCGATGATCGGCTGGATGCCCATCCGGGCGACCAGGAAGCCGTTCCACAGACCGCAGACGATCGCGGCCACCAGGCCGATGCCCATCGCCAGGAAGACTCCGGCCAGGGCGTCCTGATCGGACCGGTCGCTGATGTACGAGCAGGTCAGGGCGCCGGTGATGGCGACGACCGCGCCGACCGAGAGGTCGATGCCGCCGGTCGCGATGACCAGGGTCATGCCGACCGCCACCAGGATCAGCGGCGAGCCGAACAGCACGATCGAGACGAGGCTGCCGTAGAGGTGGCCGTCGGTCATCCTGATCGAGAAGAAGTCGGGGGTGAAGGGAACGTTGATCAGCAGCAGGACGACCAGCACGGCCACCGGCCAGAACAGGTGATGCTGTGTCAGCGTTCGCCAACGAGGCGTGGTGGTCACTGGTGCTCTCCGCTCGCGATGGTCTCCAGGATCCGGGTGGGGGTGATCTCGGGCCCGTTGGCGATCCGGGCGACCAGCTTGCGGTCGCGCAACACACCGATGGTGTGGCTGAGCCGGAGCACCTCCTCCAGTTCGGCCGCGATGTACAGCACGGACATGCCTTCCTCGGAGAGCGAGACCACCAGTTTCTGGATCTCCGCCTTCGCGCCGACGTCGATGCCGCGCGTCGGCTCGTCGAGGATCAGCAGCTTCGGCTGGGTGATCAACCAGCGGGCCAGGAGCACCTTCTGCTGGTTTCCGCCGCTCAGCTGGCCCACCCGGGCCTCCGGGTTGGCGGGGCGGATGTCGAGGGCCTTGATGTACTTGGCGACGAGTTCGTCGCGCTGGGCGACCGGGATGGGACGGGTCCAGCCACGGGCCGCCTGGAGGGCGAGGATGATGTTCTCCCGTACCGTCAGGTCGGGGACCAGTCCCTCCGTCTTGCGGTTCTCCGAGCAGAACGCGACCCCGGCGCCGATCGCGTCGTTCGGCGCGCTCATCGAGACCTGCTTGCCGTCGATCGTCACCTTGCCGCTGTCGGGCTGGTCGGCGCCGAAGAGGAGCCGGGCGAGTTCGGTGCGGCCGGAGCCGAGGAGGCCGGCCAGCCCCAGGACCTCGCCCTTCTTGATCTCCAGGTCGAAGGGGGCGATACCGCCCGTCCGGCCGAGGCCGTCCGCCTGGACCAGGGTCTCGCCGACGTCGGCGTGCAGCTGGTGCTCGTGGAGCCCCTCCAGCTGGTCCATGGCCTTGCCGATCATCAGCTGGATCAGTCCGACCTGGTCCAGTTCACTGACCAGGTGCTCGCCGACGAGGGTGCCGTTGCGCAGGACGGTCATGCGGTCGCAGATCTCGTAGATCTGGTCGAGGAAGTGCGAGACGAACAGGATCGCCACGCCCTCGTCCCTCAACTGCCGCATCAGACGGAACAGTTCGAGGACCTCGTCGCGGTCGAGGCTGGACGTCGGCTCGTCGAGGACCAGCACCTTGGTGCCGGCTCCGGCGCCGTCGCTGTCTCCGGTGCCCACCGACCGTACGATCGCGACCAGTTGCTGCACGGCCAGGGGGTACGAGGACAGGGGCGCGGTGACGTCGATGTCGAGGCCGAGGCGGTCGACGAGTTCCGCGGCCTCCTTGCGCATGCGCTTCCAGTCGATGCGGCCCAGGCGCGTGGGTTCACGTCCGATGAAGATGTTCTCCGCCACCGAGAGGTTGGGGCAGAGATTCACCTCCTGGTAGACGGTGCTGATGCCGGCCTGCTGCGCCTGGAGCGGGCTGCCGATGTGCACGGTTTGCCCGTCGAGGGTGACGGTGCCACCGTCCAGCGGGTAGACGCCGGTCAGCACCTTGATGAGGGTGGACTTACCGGCTCCGTTCTCGCCCATCAGGGCGTGGATCTCGCCGGGGAAGAGCCGGAAGTCGACACCCGACAGAGCCCGTACCCCCGGAAACTCCTTGACTATGCCCGTCATCTCCAGGACGGGCCGCGGCTCTGCCATGGCAGCGCTCCTCTTTGACTCTTGAATCTCGTTCTGACTCTTGAATCGCGTTCAGGCCCGCAGGGAGCCTCCGCTCGTGGTGGGGGCTCCCTGCCGATCGGTGCGGTGGGTCAGTACTTGCGGGTGGGGAGCGCGGCGGCGGCCTGGTCCTGCATGAAGTCGCCTTCCTTGGTCTTGATCCAGCGCTCGACCGTCTCGCCGTCCTTGACCTTCTGGACGACCTCCATCAGCTGGGGGCCGAGCAGCGGGTTGCACTCGACGATGGCGTTGATCTTGCCCTCGGACATGGCCACGAAGCCGTCCTTCACGCCGTCGATCGAGACGATCAGGATGTCCTTGCCGGGCTTCTTGCCGGCCGCCTCGATGGACTGGATGGCTCCGATGGCCATGTCGTCGTTGTGCGCGAACAGGACGTTGATGTCCGGGTTGGACTGGAGGAAGGCGGCCATGACCTGCTTGCCGCCGGCCCGGGTGAAGTCCCCGGTCTGGCTGACGACGATCTTCCAGTCGTCCGCGTGGTCGGCGTCCATGACCTCCTTGAAGCCCTTGGCGCGCTCGATCGCGGGGGCGGCACCGGTGGTGCCCTCCAGCTGGGCGATCTTCACCTGGCCCTTGAGCCCCGCCTTCGCGATGACCTTCTCCAGGATCTTGCCGGCGCGGCGGCCCTCGTCGGTGAAGTCGGAGCCGACCAGGGTGACGTACAGGGACTCGTCGGAGGTCTCGACGGAGCGGTCGGTGAGGACCACCGGGATCTTCTTGGCCTTGGCCTCCTTGAGCACCGCGTCCCAGCCGGTGACGACCACCGGGGAGAAGGCGATGACGTCCACGCCCTGGGTGATGTAGCTGCGGATCGCGGAGATCTGGTTCTCCTGCTTCTGCTGCGCGTCGGAGAACTTGAGGGTGTAGCCCGCCTCCTTGGCCGCGGCCTTCACCGAGTCGGTGTTGGCGCTGCGCCAGCCGCTCTCCGAGCCGACCTGGGAGAAGCCGAGGACGAGCGCCTTGCTGCCGCCGGAGCCGGCGGAGGAGCTGTCGTCCTCCTTGGCGCAGGCCGCCAGGCCCGTCGCGGCCGCCACGCCGACCGCCGCGGTGAGGAAGTTCCTTCTGCTGAGCATGTGTCTTCTCCTTTGAAGAGCCGGTCCGGGGACGGACCACTGCTACTCGATGGGACCGGCCGCACTGCGTCCAGCCTGTCGGTCATTGTTCGAAATATCGGCCATGCCGAGGGAGCGGAAGCCGATCGGTCGGTGCCGGTTGCGCTGGGTCAGCCGGGAGCGGCGCCCGGTTGCGGAAGGTACGGGAAGGTACTCGCACGAACGACGAGTTGGGGTTCGACGGCGATCCGGGACGACCCTGAGGGGGTGCGGCCCTCGATGAGATCCAGCAGGAGGCCGATACTCCGCTTGCCCACCGTCGCGAAGTCCTGCCGAACGGTGGTGAGCGGTGGGGCGAAGAACTCCGACTCCGGGATGTCGTCGAAGCCGACCACCGCGACGTCCTCGGGCGTGCGCACCCCCGCCTCCCGCAGGGCCCGCAACACCCCCAGTGCCATCTGGTCGTTGGCGACGAAGACGGCGGTCAGACCGCGGCCCACCCAGCCGGCCAGTTCCTGGCCCGCACGGTAGCCCGACAGGGGGCTCCAGTCACCCCCCAACGGCGTCGGAGGTGCGACACCCGCTTCTTCGAGGGTCGCCCGCCAGCCGTCGACCCGGTCCACCGCCTCCTGCCAGTCCTCGGGTCCGGCGAGATGCCAGACCGTGCGGTGGCCGGAGGCCAGCAGATGGCCGGTGGCCAGCCGCGCGCCCGCGCACTGGTCCACGTTGACGCTGGGGATCTCCACACCGGATCCGGTCCCCACGGCCACCACCGGGAAGGGCTGGCGGAGTTCGGCGAGGGCCTCGACCGCCGACCGCTGCGGGGCGAGGGCGATCACCCCCTCCACCCCACCCTCACTGAGGTGGTCCAGCGCCTCGGCCAGTGTCTCCACCGTCAGCCTGCGCAGACTGACCGTCGAGACCGCATACCCCTCGGCGCGCGCCGCCTCCTCCAGCGCGAACAGCGTGCTGGCGGGCCCGTAGAGCGTGGTGTTCGAGGCGACGACCCCGAGGGTCCGGGTTCGCCGGGTGGCCAGGGCCCGGGCGGAGGAGTTGCGGCGGTAGCCCATCTCCTCGATCGCGCGCTGCACCCTGACCCGTGTCTCGGCCCGCACGTTGGGGTGATCCCCCAGCACGCGGGACACCGTCTGGTGGGACACGCCGGCCAGGCGTGCCACGTCCGCCATGGTGGGCGGCCGCAGCGGCGAGTTTGCGTGCAAGTGGCCCACGGCTGCACCTCCTTGGCGATCACATGCGGACAAGTCCCTTGGTTCGACAGGTTGTTGCCTCACCATCGGGTTCGCACCCGGCGCCGGGAAAGCCGCAAAGTGCGGCACGGCAGGCCGAGTTCGGGCATTGCCGACATGGCACTCAGCCCTCCCCCGATGTCGCCCGGTGGCGACCGACGAATGCGGACGCCATTGTGAGCGCTAACAATCGGCAGCAGTCAAGGGTGCTGCGCCAGGGAGGCCGTCACGGTTGGATAACGCGATAAGCAAAGGGTGGCGGGGGTGTCGGCCGGCGATCCGGGAGCAGATGGTTGTGGTCCAAAACACGTCCAGGGTTCTCCGCCCGGACCCATTGACACCCCGACCGGGTCGTCCTTACTGTCGCGACAGCATTTCGAACGTGTGACGAAATCTCGAACAATCCAAAGAGGACCTAGGGAGCACCGTGCGCATCACGGGAATCAGCACGCACGTGGTCGGGACGCCGTGGCGGAACCTGACCTACGTCCAGGTGCACACCGACGAGGGGCTCACCGGCGTCGGCGAGACCCGCATGCTGGGCCACACCGACGCCCTGCTCGGCTACCTGCGGGAGGCCGAGGCCAACCACATTCTCGGTTCCGACCCGTTCGCTGTCGAGGACCTCGTCAAGAGGATGAAGTACGGCGACTACGGCCGGGCCGGCGAGATCGTCATGTCCGGCATCGCGGTGATCGAGATGGCCTGCTGGGACATCAAGGGCAAGGCCCTCGGGGTGCCGGTCTGGCAGCTCCTGGGCGGCAAGGTCACCGACAAGGTCAAGGCGTACGCCAACGGCTGGTACACCACGGAGCGGACGCCCGAGGCGTACCACAAGGCCGCCCAGGGGGTCATGGAGCGCGGGTACAAGGCGCTCAAGATCGACCCCTTCGGCACCGGCCACTTCGAGCTGGACCACGAGCAGAGCCTGTACGCCGTCTCGCTCATCGAGGCCGTCCGGGACGCCATCGGCCCCGACGCCGAGCTGATGCTGGAGATGCACGGCCGCTTCTCTCCGTCGACCGCCGTCCGGCTGGCCAAGGACCTCGCGCCCTTCAAGCCCGCGTGGCTGGAGGAGCCCTGCCCGCCGGAGAACCTGAAGGCGCTGGAGAAGGTCGCCGCCAAGGTCGACATCCCGGTGGCCACCGGTGAGCGGATCCACGACCGCATCGAGTTCCGCGAGCTCTTCGAGAGCCAGGCCGTGGACATCATCCAGCCCGACGTCGGCCACATCGGCGGCATCTGGGAGACCCGGAAGCTCGCCGCCACCGCCGAGACCCACTACATGCTGGTCGCCCCGCACAACGTGGGTGGTCCGGTGCTGACCGCCGCCTCCCTCCAGGTCGGGTTCACCTCCCCGAACTTCAAGATCCTTGAGCACTTCAACGACTTCGCCGACTCGGAGATCAAGAAGGTCGTCAAGGGCGCCCCGCAGGTCGTGGACGGCTACTTCCATCTCTCCGACGCGCCCGGTCTGGGCGTCGAGCTGGACGTCGACGCGGCCGCCGAGTTCCCGCAGCAGCAGGCCCGGTTCGACCTGTGGGCCGAGGGCTGGGAGCAGCGCAAGCCGAAGGGCGCGAAGTGAGCTCCGAGGTCGTCATCGAGGCGCCCGGCGAGCACCGGCTCGACGAGCACACCCCTCGTGAGCCCGCCGCCGGCGAGGCGCTGGTGCGCGTCCACGCCGTCGGCATCTGCGGCAGCGACCGCGAGGTCTACCAGGGCAACCGGCCCGAGGGGTACGTCCGTTACCCCCTCACGCCGGGCCATGAGTGGTCCGGGACGGTCGAGGCGGTGGGTGCGGGTGTGCCTTCAACTCTCGTCGGCCGCAAGGTCGTCGGCGAGGGCTTCCGCAACTGCCAGGTGTGCGACCGCTGTCACGCGGGCGAGACGACCCTGTGCGCGGCCGGGTACGAGGAGACCGGGTTCACCCAGCCGGGTGCGATGGCCACCACGCTCACCCTGCCCGCACGGCTGCTGCACGTCCTGCCGGACGACGCCGACCTGACGGCCGCCGCCCTGCTGGAGCCGGCCGCCTGTATCGCGGCCGCCGCGCTCAAGGCGAACGCCCTGCCCGGCGAGCGGGTGGCCGTCGTGGGCACCGGAACGCTCGGGATGTTCGCCGTTCAGTTCCTGAGGGCGGGCTCGCCGGCCGAGCTGCTCGTGGTGGGCACCCGGCCCGACCGGGCGGAGCTTTCGAAAGCTTTCGGCGCCAGCGACTTCCGTACCAAGGACCAGGAGCTCCCCGACGACTTCGACGTCGTCATCGAGACCGCCGGGTCCGCGGACGCGGCCCGTACCGCCGCCTCCCTGCTCCGGCGCGGCGGACGCCTGGTCCTGACGGGCATCCCGGCGCCGGGCGCCGAGGGTCTCGACCCGACCGACCTGGTCGTACGGCAGCTGGAGGTGCACACCGTCTTCGGTGCCCCGCCGGACGCCTGGGCGCACACGGTGCGGGTCTTCGGAGCCGGTCTCCTCGATCCGCTGCCGCTGGTCACCCACGAGCTGCCGCTCGACGGATTCCCGGAGGCGATCGAGCTGGTCGGATCCGGCGACCCGAAGGTGGGCAAGGTGCTGCTCCGCCCCTAGACGTACGCCGGTACGGGGTGACCTGACCACTCCGTACCGGCGTACCCCCAAGCCCCGCATGACTTGAGCCGCGAACCTTGTCCGAAATATCGAACCGAAGGACAGCTTGTGACGACCGACGCCTCCGCCACGGCGGCCCGCCGACCCGGTGAGCAGGCCCTCACCGCACTCGGCCTGGGCGCGCCCGCCCTCGACCCCGCCGACGCCTCCCCGCACTCCTTCCCCGGCGGCGGCAGCTGGCGCACCGAGATCCCTTCGTGCGAGGGTCCCGAAGCGCTGGCCGTCGTCCTGAAGGAAGCCTCGCGCCTCGATGTGCCGATCCACCGGATCAGCCAGGGCAGCGGCGTGTGGATGCTGACCGACGCCGAGATCACCGAGATGGTCGAGGCCACGGGTGAGCGCGACATCGAGCTCTGCCTGTTCACCGGCCCGCGCGGCACCTGGGACATCGGCGGCTCCGTCCGGACCGACTCGCGCGGCGGGGGCCTGCGGGCCCGGGGCCATGACGCGGTCGCCGGATGCGTCGAAGACGCCGTCCGGGCAACGGAGTTGGGCGTCCAGTGTCTTCTCGTCGCCGACGAGGGCGTGCTGTGGACGCTGCACCGGGCGCGCGCGGCCGGCATCATCCCGGCCGACACCACGCTGAAGCTGAGCGCGCTCATCGGGCCGGTCAACCCGGCCGCGTTCGCGGTGTACGAGAACCTGGGCGCCGACTCCATCAACGTGCCCAGCGATCTGACGCTCGATCATCTCACCGAGATCCGGCGGGTGTCCGCCGCCCCCATGGACATGTACATCGAGGCCCCCGACGATCTCGGCGGATATGTGCGGATGTACGAGGTCGCCGAGCTGATCCGGCGCGGCGCACCGCTGTACCTGAAGTTCGGTCTCTCCAAGGCTCCGGGGATCTACCCGTACGGCCACCACCTGCGCGATCTGACCCTGAGCACGGCCCGGGAACGGGTGCGGCGCGGTCGGCTCGCCCTGGACCTGCTCGCACGGCACGGAGCGGACGGCGACATGGCGCCGCTCGGTTCGCGGCTGCCCGGTGCGCTGAAGCGTTTCGAAACACCCTCATAACGTTTCGGGCCGACTCCCTTCACAAAAGAAGACGCAGTCACACACAATCCCACACACCTCTTCTCGGTCGGAGCCCGCACCTCGTTGCCAGAGCGTCCTCGCACCACCAGACCGAGCCCGTCCCGACATCAAGGATGATGATCATGCGTACTCGCCGAGCCGCACTCGCCGCCATAGCCGGCGCCGCCTCCCTCGCACTCACCCTCTCCGCCTGCGGCCAGAACAGCGAGGGCGGCAGCAAGGAGTCGACCGGCAGCGCCAAGGGAGGCACCATCGGCATCGCGATGCCGACCAAGTCCTCCGAGCGCTGGATCGCCGACGGCAACAACGTCGTCAAGAACCTGGAAGCCAAGGGCTACAAGACCAAGCTGGTCTACGGCGAGGACGACCCGGACCAGCAGGTCTCGCAGATCGAGAACCTGATCACGCAGGGCGTCAAGGGCCTGATCGTCGCGGCCATCGACAACAAGTCCCTGAACAACGTGCTCCAGCAGGCCGCCGACGCCAAGATCCCGGTCATCGCCTACGACCGCCTGATCCTCGGCACGAAGAACGTCGACTACTACGCGTCCTTCGACAACACCAAGGTCGGTGAGCTCCAGGCCAGCTACATCGTCGACAAGCTGGGCCTGAAGAGCGGCAAGGGCCCCTTCAACATCGAGCTCTTCGCCGGCTCCAACGACGACAACAACACCAAGTACTTCTTCAACGGCGCGATGAGCGTGCTGCAGCCGTACATCGACAGCAAGAAGCTCGTCGTCAAGTCCGGCCAGACCAAGCTCACCCAGGTCACCACGCTGCGCTGGGACGGTGCCACCGCCCAGAAGCGCATGGAGGACATCCTCACCTCGACCTACGGCAGCGCCAAGGTCGACGCGGTCCTGTCGCCGTACGACGGCATCTCCATCGGTATCCTCGCCGCGCTGAAGTCGGACGGCTACGGCTCCGCCAGCAAGCCGATCCCGGTCATCACCGGCCAGGACGCCGAGCTCGCCTCGGTGAAGTCGATCATCGCGGGCCAGCAGACGCAGACCGTCTACAAGGACACCCGCAAGCTCGCCGAGGTCGCCTCGACCATGGTGGACGACGTCCTCAACGGCAAGACGCCGGAGGTCAACGACACCAAGACGTACGACAACGGCAGCAAGGTCGTCCCGGCCTACCTGCTCCAGCCGGTGAGCGTCGACAAGACCAACTACACCAAGGAACTGGTCGACACGGGCTACTACAAGGCGAGCGAACTCAACTAGTCAGCTCCTCCCCTTCCGCCCAATTCCCCCTGATTGAAAGGCACGACCATGGCGGGACCCGTCCTGGAAATGCGCTCGATCGTCAAGACCTTTCCCGGCGTCAAAGCGCTGTCGGACGTCTCACTGACTGTCCGTCAGGGCGAGGTCCATGCCATCTGCGGTGAGAACGGCGCCGGGAAGTCCACCTTGATGAAGGTGCTCTCCGGCGTCCATCCGCACGGTACGTACGAGGGCGACATCCTCTTCGAGGGAGATGTCGTCTCGTTCAAGGACATCCGGGCGAGCGAGCAGCACGGCATCGTGATCATCCACCAGGAACTGGCCCTGGTGCCGTTCCTGTCGATCGCGGAGAACATCTTCCTCGGCAACGAACACGCCTCCGGCGGGTTCATCAACTGGAACGACACCCTGAAGCACGCCACCGAGCTGCTGCGCCGGGTCGGTCTTTCCGACCACCCGGAGACCCGGATCGCCGACATCGGCGTGGGCAAGCAGCAGCTGGTGGAGATCGCCAAGGCGCTCTCCAAGAAGGTGAAGCTGCTCATCCTCGACGAGCCGACCGCGGCTCTGAACGACGAGGACAGCGGCAAACTCCTGGACCTGATCCTGGAGTTGAAGAACCACGGCATCACCTCGATCATCATCTCCCACAAGCTCAACGAGATCCGCCGGGTCGCCGACTCGGTGACGATCATCCGCGACGGGAAGTCCATCGAGACCCTCGACGTGAAGGCCCCGGAGACCACCGAGGACCGGATCATCACGGGCATGGTCGGCCGTGACCTCGACCACCGCTTCCCCGACCGCACTCCGTACGAGGGCGCGGCGGACGCGGCCCCGGCGCTTGAGATCCGCAACTGGACGGTCCACCACCCGATCGACCAGACGCGCAAGGTGGTCGACAACGTGTCGATCAACGTGCGCCGCGGCGAGATCGTCGGCATCGCGGGCCTGATGGGCGCGGGGCGCACCGAGCTCGCGATGAGCGTGTTCGGGCGCACCTACGGCCGGCACGCGGGCGGTCAGGTCTTCAAGGACGGCGAGGAGATCCGTACGAAGACCGTCGCGGAGGCGGTCGAGCACGGCATCGCGTACGTCACCGAGGACCGCAAGCACTACGGCCTCAACCTCATCGACAACATCAACCGGAACATCTCGCTGACCGCCCTGGACAAGGTCGCGAGGCGTGGTGTGGTCGACGAGCACGAGGAGCGGAAGGTCTCCGAGCGCTTCCGCAAGTCCATGAACATCAAGGCGCCGACCGTCTTCGAGACGGTGGGTAGGCTCTCCGGCGGCAACCAGCAGAAGGTCGTCCTCAGCAAGTGGATCTTCGCGGGTCCTGAGGTGCTGATCCTGGACGAGCCGACGCGCGGTATCGACGTGGGCGCCAAGTACGAGATCTACACGGTCATCGACCAGCTGGCCGCCGAGGGCAAGGCAGTCGTCTTCATCTCCTCCGAGCTGCCGGAACTGCTCGGCATGTGTGACCGCATCTACACCATGTCCGCCGGGCGGCTGACGGGTGAGGTCCCGCGGGCCGAGGCCACGCAGGAAGTGCTGATGCGCCAGATGACGAAGGACAAAGAGGTAACCCGATGAGCACCGATGTGACCAAGATCCCGGCGTCGGCGCCGCCCGGCAAGAGCGGGGGCTCCGCCTCGGACGGGGGCCTGCTGCAGCTGATGCTGAACGGCCTGCGCCGCAACATGCGCCAGTACGGCATGCTGATCGCGCTCGGTCTGATCGTCGTGCTGTTCGCGGTGTGGACCGACGGCGACCTGCTGCTGCCGCGCAACGTCTCCAACCTGGTGCTCCAGAACAGCTACATCCTGATCCTCGCGATCGGCATGATGCTGGTGATCATCGCGGGGCACATCGACCTGTCGGTCGGTTCACTGACCGCGTTCGTGGGCGCCTTCGCGGCCGTGCTGACAGTGCAGCACGACGTGGCGTGGCCGGTCGCGCTGGTGCTGACCCTGGTGGTGGGCGCGGTCGCGGGCTCGGTCCAGGGCTATCTGATCGCGTATCTCGGCATACCGTCGTTCATCGTCACCCTGGCGGGCATGCTGCTCTTCCGCGGTCTGACGGAGATCCTCCTCAAGGGCCAGACCCTCGGTCCGTTCCCGGACGGGCTGCAGAAGCTCGGCAACGGCTTCCTTCCCGCGGTCGGCCCGAACACCAACTACCACAACCTCACCCTGCTGCTCGGCTTCGTGCTGCTGGCCTTCGTGGTCTACCAGGAGGTCCGCGACCGCAAGCGCCAGCAGGAGTTCGCGCTGGACGTGCTGCCCAGGAACGCCTTCCTGCTGAAGCTCGTCGCGATCGCCGCCGCGGTCCTCGCGGTGACGATGCTGCTCGCCAGCTACCAGGGCGCGCCGATCATCCTCCTCGTCCTCGGTGTGCTGGTGGTCGGCTACGGCTACGTCATGCGCAACGCGGTCTTCGGCCGGCACATCTACGCGATCGGCGGCAACCTGCCGGCGGCGAAGCTGTCCGGCGTCAAGGACAAGAAGGTCACCTTCCTTGTCTTCCTGAACATGGGCGTGCTCGCGGCCCTGGCGGGTCTGGTGGTCGCCGCCCGCCTGAACGCGGCCTCCCCGAAGGCGGGCCTGAACTTCGAACTCGAGGCGATCGCCTCGTCGTTCATCGGTGGCGCGTCCATGAGCGGCGGTGTGGGTACCGTCCTCGGCGCGATCATCGGTGGTCTCGTCCTCGGCGTGCTGAACAACGGCATGAACCTCCTCAGCGTCGGCACCGACTGGCAGCAGGTCATCAAGGGCCTCGCCCTGCTGGCCGCGGTCGGGTTCGACGTATGGAACAAGCGCAAGTCCGGTTCGTAGCCACGCCGGGTCACGGGCCCCGCGGACGACCGGTCCGCGGGGCCCTTCGGCTGTCCACGCTTCACACCCGCACCATGGGAGGCAGGAACCCGGTGAAGGAACTCTTCGGTGAGCTCGCCGACGGGACGGAGATCCACCGCTGGTCGCTGGAGAACGGCGGCACCCGGCTGAAGGTCCTCTCGTACGGCGGGATCGTCCAGTCGCTGGAGATCCCGGACCGCGAGGGCCGCTACGCCAATGTCTGTCTCGGCTTCGACACCGTCGAGGACTACGTCGCCTCAAGTCCGTACTTCGGCGCGCTGATCGGCCGGTTCGGCAACCGCGTCGACAAGGGCCGGTTCACGCTGGACGGCACGTCGTACGAGCTGTCCGTCAACGACGGCGAGAACAGTCTGCACGGCGGCCGCGAGGGCTTCGACAGGACCGTCTGGGACATCGAGGCGTTCACGCGGGACTCAGACGTCGGCCTGCGACTCCACCGCACCAGTGCCGACGGGGAGATGGGCTACCCCGGCACCCTGAGGACGACGGTCACCTACACCCTCACCGAGGGGGGCGACTGGCGGATCGACTACGAGGCCACCACCGACAAGGCCACCGTGGTCAACCTGACCAACCACGTGTACTGGAACCTCGGCGGCGAGGGCACCGGCACCATCGAGGACCACGAGCTGAGGATCGCCGCCTCCCGCTACACGCCGACCGACCCGGGCCTGATCCCCACCGGTGAGCTGGCTTCCGTGGACGGCACGCCGTTCGACTTCCGCGAGGCCAAGCCGATCGGCCGGGACATCCGCGCCGGGCACGCCCAGCTGATCAGAGCCAAGGGCTTCGACCACAACTGGGTCCTCGACAAGGGGATCACGGCCGAGCCCGAGCATGTGGCGACCCTGCGCGACCCGCACTCCGGCCGCACCCTGAAGATCGCCTCCAACGAGCCCGGTCTGCAGTTCTACTCGGGCAACTTCCTCGACGGCACCCTCACCGGCACCGGCGGCCACACCTACCGTCAGGGCGACGCGCTGTGTCTGGAGACACAGCACTTCCCGGACTCGCCGAACCACCCGTCGTTCCCGTCGGCAACGCTGCGACCGGGGCAGACGTACAGGTCGACGACGATCCACTCGTTCGCCTCCTGACCTGGTGAGATGCGGAATTCGGGCCCGGGGTTCCCGAACTCACACTTCTTTCACACCCGTTGAACAGCGCCACGCAGCTATCCGTATGTAAGGGCGGCCCGTGCTCCCCCGCGCGGGCCACCCAATGACGACGGACCCGGTCGCCCCGCCGGGTCCGCCCCATACGGAGGTTCGATGGCCGACAACGTCACCTCGTTGTTCCGCAGCACCGCTGCGCACAGCCCGTCCATGGCGGCGCTGGCGCGTGAAGGCGGCGACGGGACGGGGCCGGTGGACTTCTGCATTCCGTGCAATCCGTACTTCCCCACCCCGGCGATGATGGACACCATGGCCTCACGGCTGAAGGACATCATCACCTACTACCCCAGCGGTGCCGAC
The DNA here is from genome assembly GCF_044903305.1 of Streptomyces sp. NPDC019531. Classification (NCBI taxonomy): domain Bacteria; kingdom Bacillati; phylum Actinomycetota; class Actinomycetes; order Kitasatosporales; family Streptomycetaceae; genus Streptomyces; species Streptomyces sp. NPDC019531. Next base: position 51,294 of record NZ_JBJDQL010000047.1, read on the forward strand.
ACGATCACCGCCGAGCTGTGCAACCTGCTCCAACTTCCGCCGCAGGCCGTGGCGATGGGCAACGGCTCCACCGAACTGATCACCTGGATCGACCACCTGCTGGTCCGTGAGTCCCTCGCCATCCCCGTCCCCACCTTCGGCCGCTGGACCGACCAGCCGATGGAGACCGGCAAGCGGGTCGACATGTTCCCGCTCCAGGAGTCCAGCGGATTCGCCCTGGACCTCGCGCAGTACGCCGAGTTCATACGCACCCGGGGCACGCGGGTCGCGGTCATCTGCAACCCGAACAACCCCGACGGCGGCTTCCTCCACAAGCACGCGCTCGTGCAGTTCATGGACGCCATGGCCGACCTGGACCTCATCGTCATCGACGAGTCCTTCCTGGAGTTCGCCGACGCCGAGCAGGAGCCGAGTGTCGTCCAGGAGGCGATGATCCGGCCCAACGTCATCGTGCTGCGCAGCCTCGGCAAGAACTTCGGCCTGCACGGCATCCGCTTCGGCTACATGGTCGCCAACCCCTCGCTGGCCGGCCGGGTCCGCTCGATGCTGCCGAAGTGGAACCTCAACGCCTTCGCCGAGTACGTGGTGTTCATGCTCAAGGAGCACGGCGCCGAGTACGCGCAGAGCCTGCACCAGGTGCGGCGGGACCGCCTGGACATGGCCAGCCAGCTCTCCTCGCTGCCCGGCCTCACCGTCTACCCCTCTCAGGGGAACTTCCTCTTCGTGCGCCTCCCTGTGGGCGCCGAAGGCACCGTGGTCCGGGACCGGCTGCTCACCGAGCATCGCATCCTGGTCCGCGAGTGCGGCAACAAGATCGGATCCTCAAGCCGCTTCCTGCGACTCGTGGTGCGCCCCCAGGTGGACGTGCGTCGCCTGGTGTCCGGCCTGGAACAGGTGCTTTACGGGACCAGGAGGGGAGCCGCCGTGCCCGAGCTCGCTCAAGGGACCAGCTACAGCTCGGGTACGGCGGCAGTGGATCGACTGGTCGGGCAGACCAACGGGGCGGGGATGCAGGACCTCGCCGCCATGGCCGTCGGCGGTGGCGGGGTCGGTATGGGCGGCGGTATGCCGATGCCGATGCCCATGCAGGCGCCTCAGCAGGTGCCGGTCGCCATGGCCTCCGCGCCCTCGAACGGTGCGGGCATGCCGATGCAGATGCCGACGGCACCCGCACCCGCCCCTGTTCCGGCGCCCGCTCCCCCGGCCCCGGCTCCGATGCCCTTCGCCGCGCCGGGTGGCGGACCCACCCCGCCCGGAGTGCCGGCTCGTGGGGGGCTCACGGCCGCGCAGGTACGGGGCATGACCGCACCGGCTCCCGGAGCCCCGCAGGAGCTGTCCACGGCCCCCGCGACCGGCTGGCCCAACGCGCAGAGCTGGCCGAACGCGGCGGGGATGGGACAGGCGGGCTAGCACTGCGGGGGTGCCGGTACGGCCGTGAGCTGACGCCGACTCAGTACGCGACCGGCCAACCCGTGCTCCAGCTCAGCAGGTTGATGCCGAGCTTGGGTGTGCCGTTGGCGTTGCCGTCGTAGTAGTGGTAGACGATCAGGTCGCCGTCGGAGTCGCTCATGACCGACTGGCCGCCGGGGCCGATGATGCTGCCGTGGGACTCCAGGACGGGCGTGCCGCCGTTGTTCATCATCGAGACGCCGTTCTTGTCGACGTACGGTCCGGTGATGCTGGTGGCGCGGCCGACCTTGACCTTGTAGGTCGAACTGGTGCCGGCGCAGCAGGTGTCGTACGACGCGAAGAGGTAGTAGTAGCCGTTCCGCTTCACGATGTACGGCGCCTCGACCGCCTTGGTTCCGGTCGGGCGGGACGCGATCGAGTACCGGGTGGTGTTGGAGGAGAGCTGTTTCCCGGTGCTCGGGTCGATCTGGATCATCTTCAGGCCGGTCCACCAACTCCCGAAGGACAGCCACCACTTGCCGTCGCCGTCGACGAAGAGGTTCGGGTCGATGGCGTTGTAGTCGCTGGAGGTGGTGGAGGTGTACACGGTGCCGTAGTCGGTCCAGGAACCGGGCAGGCCGGTCGACGAACCGGCGAGCCCTATCGCCGACTTGTTGGAGCCGAAGGTAGAGACGGCGTAGTACATCAGGTACTTGCCGCCGTGATACGAGATGTCGGGCGCCCAGGCCTCGGTGGCGTACGACGACCACCAGCTCGGCTTGGTGGTGAAGGCGTCGCTGCCGGCCGTGAACGCGATCCGGTCGGTGGAGGTGCGGTAGCCGAGGCCGCCGCCGGTGCCGTACAGCAGGTAACGGCCCGCCGACGTACGGACCATGGTGGGGTCGTGGATGGTGGTGGCGCCCGTGACGGTCCCGGGGTTGGGGTACGCCGACGCCGTGCTCGGCACGAGGGCGAGCAGGGCGGCGGCGGGGACGGCGAGCAGGGCGGTCCTGCGGCGAAGGGTGCGGGAGATGCGGCTCACGCTGACGCTCCTTGCGGGTGGGGGGACACGATCCGTTCGTTGCCGTTCGGTATATCGATCGCCGATCAGAGCTTCGGACGGACCGTAGAATCGAACCCCTTGCGCGTCAATGGCCCGCGCAGCCTCAGCAGCCCAGCAGCCGCTAGTGGTCCTGCTCCAGGTGCAGTTTGAGCAGGTCTATGCCGTAGTCGCCGCCGTTCGGGGTGCGGATGATGGTGTGGATGTGCTCCTGCGACGGGGTACCGCCCATGCCCATGCCGCCGCCGGGGCCGCCGGCGTTGGAGCCGGAGCTCGCGCTGGGGGTCGCGGAGGAGTCGCCCTTGTAGAAGAGCGGGGCCTGGGCGTCGTACTCGATGAGGACGACCGGGCTGTGCACGCGGTAGTAGAAGGCGGAGTCGTCCTCCGTCTCGCCCATCCAGTAGAAGTACGTGTCGTCGAGGTGCTTCTTCACCTCGGCCATCTTGACCTCGGCGTGCCCCTCGTTGATGTAGCCGACGTACACACCGACCAGGTCGAGCAGCTTCTGCTGCTGCGCGGAGGTGAGACCGGAGCAGGGCAGCCCCTCGTAGGCGAGCTTCAGGTTGTCCTGGCCCGCACCGGCCTTCATGTCCTCGTTGCCGTTCGACTGCGAGGAGACCGCCTTGGCTCGCTGCGCCGTGGTGAGGGAGCGGATCATGGCCAGACCGGCCTTGGTCTCCGGCCGGAAGAGGGTGATCTTCTCGCCCTTGTACGTGCCCGTCGTGGGCTCCGAGCCCATGAACGTCGGCGTCATCACGACCTGGTCGCCCAGCACGAAGTAGTTGATGGCGACATGGTGGCCCTCGTACTGGAAGCCCCAGGGCTTCGTGGTCGACGGGGTGCCCATGAAGGTGAAGAAGTAGTGGCCCTCGGTCAGGGTCTTCTGGTTGCCGCCGTTGGAGTCGCCCAGGAACGCGTTGAGCTTCATGATGCCGCGGGTCTGGGTGAGGCCGTCGGCGGACAGGGCCTTGCCGAGCAGCGCGTAGCCGAGGTTGCGCTGCTTCTCCGTCAGGTCGCCCATGCGGACGCCCTTGCGGTCGTAGCCGTCGACGTTGCTCCAGGCCGTCCATTCGTCGGCGTCGATGTCGAACACACAGGACTTGCGCTCCGTCGTGGAGAGCCCGTCCAGGAACGTCTGCGCCGCCTTGACCAGCGCGTCCGTGGAGACGTCCGTGGAGTGGATCGAGTACAGGTCCTCGACGACGGTGCCGTCGGTGGTGACGCCCTTGACGTCCGCGTACTTGATCTGGGAGGCGCCGGGGCCCATGCCGCCACCGCCGCCCCCGCCGGGCCCACCGGAGGGCATGCCGCCAGCGGCACTGCTGGAAGCGGCGGAGCTCGCCGTGTCGGAGGAGTCCGAGGAACAGCCTGTCATGGTCGCCATGGCGGCGACTCCGCCGGCGAGCAGCGCCTTGTTCATGAACCAGCGGCGGCTGCGTTCGGCTTCGGGGGTACGAGGTCGGTGTTCATGCATACGCTGCAGACTCCACGCCGAACCTGAAGAGTTCCTCTGCGAAACCTGTGAACGAAGGCTCATGACCGCTGTGCAGGTGCCCGTGCGGGACGACCGCGACGGGGGCCGCCAGGATCAGCCGACCTGCTCGAAGACCATCGACCACCAGCTGTCCGGCTGGGCGAACGCGTACGGGTCGCGGGCCCTGAGGTACTCCACGAGCTTGTCCGTGTAGGGGGCCCGGTCCTGCGGCGCGGCCTGCTCCAGGTGCTTGGCGCGCAGGGCGAAGCGGTACAGGAACTCGACGAGGTCGGCGAGGGTGCGGTTCACGATCTCGGCCCGCGGCTCCTCGTCGAAGGACATGAGGATGATGTAGCCGCGGTCCATGTCGAGGCAGTACCGCATCGTGGGATCGTCGGTGGGGCCGCCGAGGACGAGGATGTGGGTCTCCTCACCGCCCGCGGCCACCGGCACCACGGTGAAGGGGTCGGGCCCGTCGTCGGCGGTGTCGAGGGTGAACAGGACGTCCACGAACTTCGGCACACCGACGTCGCACAGCACCTCGGCGTCGGCCTCGGACAGTCCGCGCTCCTCGGCGACGGCACGGTCCAGCGTGACCACGCGGTCCGCGCCGAAGAGCTCCGTCATCTCGTCATGGGTGGCCATGCGTCCTCTGCTTCCCTTTCGTGAGCGTGTCGGTCGTTCAGCCGGCGAGCCCGGCCCGCCGCAGCAGTTTCAGCCAGTCGTCGTACTCGACCAGTTCGTCGTCGACGAGGGCGAGCCGTTGGTACTCGGCGGGAGTGGCCAGCCGCTCCAGGAAGAACGTCCCAAGAGCCGGCGCGAGCTGCTCGAAGCGCTCGGCGTCGGGCCAGTCGGGGCCCGCTTCCGGGGCGCCGAGGACACCGCCGCCCGCGCGGTCGAGGTAGACCGGCGCCTCCTGGATCATCCCGACGCAGTAGAGCTTCTCGGGGGACAGCGGCAGCGGGGAGTCCGCCACGGGCTCGCAGTAGAACTGGTGCTCGTCGGCCTCCTCCAGGCCGAAGAGCTGCACGGACGGCCCGCAGCTCGCGCCGTCCAGCACCCGGCAGAAGTCCAGGAACTCCCGCGGCACCCCGTCGGCCTCGGCGTCGGCCGCCGTCTCCTCGTCGATCGTCCCGCCGAGCGTGAACGAAAGCACGTCCGGGCTCTCCGCCAGTGCCGTCCGCAGAGCGTCCACCGTCGCGATCAGACGGGACGACGCCGGGTTCGCGCTAGTCATCTGGCCACCACTTGATGTCGATGTTGATCGGGTTGCCGTCCGGAAGATCCTTGATCTGCGGACGTATCTGCTGCGTGCCGATGTCGTAGTTCGTCGTCCGGTCGAGCATCCGCAGGTTACGCCACGCGTCCGGACCACCGGTCTGGAGCTCGTTGACGTGGTCGGGTTGCATTTTACGGGCGGCCTGCGCGGCCTCCTCGGCGAACTCGGGGTCGTCCTTGTGGTTCCTGCGGATCAGTGCTTCCAGTGCGCCCTTGTACTGCGCGGTGATCTGCTTGTCCCGGTAGTCCTCGGTCTTGCCCTTGAACTTGAAGAGCTTGCCCTCCTCGCCGAGCCGCTGAAGGGCGGTCGCCTTCCTCTCGAAGGCCTGCTTGGGCATCCCGGGCTTCCACTCCAGGGAGACGGTGTGCGGGTCCTTCGTCGTGTCCGGCCGGTCCTTGCCGATGCCGCCGCCGTCACGGACCGTGTCCTGGTCGCGGGAGCGCTTGACGATGCCCTGCAGCATCGTCTCGATGTTCTTGTCGTTGCGCGCGTGGTTGTCCCCCATGGCCCGCACGCCCTTGGACACGTCGTGCAGGTGCTTGTGCAGCTGGTCCTCGGCCTCCTCGATGGCCTTGAGGATCTTCTCGGCCCCGGTCTCGACGGCCGCCGCCAGGGCGCCCTTGCCGCGTGTCCGGTTCAGCCCGGCCCGGCTGCGCCGCAGATGGGGACGGGCCCCGGACTCCTGCTCGTCGGCCTGCGAACCGACCCGGTCGGCGAGCCGGTCGTGGAGGTCCTTGTCGCTGCGTACGGTCTCGCTCACGCGGCACCGCCCTTCCCGGTGAAGGTCCCCGTGGTGCCGTCGAGCCCTTCCGAGAATCCCTCGGTGCCCGCGCGGAGGGTCTTGCCGGGGCTGTAACCGTCCTGCAGTCCTACGGCGTTGGCGCCGACCTGGATGACGAGGTCGGTGGCCATGTTGCCGAGCGCGGAGTAGACGGGGCCCATGGCGACGGACATGAGCTCCTCGACGAGGAGCTGCTCCGCCTCCTTCAGCAGCCGCCGGACGATGAGCCGGGTGGCCTGGGTGGCACCGAGCGCGCCGACTTCGGAGAGCCCGAGGGTGAACGGCGCGGCGGCCTGGGCGGCGATGATCTCGGCGGCGAGGATGCCGAGTTGGACGATGGCGGCCACTTTGGCACCGGCCACGGCGATGGCGGCGCCGTCGAGGGCCACGGCCCCGAGATCGGCGGCTTCACCGAGCCGTTCCAGGTGTACGTCGCTGACCTTGCCCCAGTGCTGCTGGAAGGCGGCGGTCGCGATGCCCTCGTTGCCCTCCAGGAACTCCCGGACGACGCTCGCGGTCGCGTCCTTGCCCTCCCGCATCTGCGAGGCGAAGGAACGCAGCCCGTCGGCCATGTCCCGGTAGTCGTCCTCGTCGACATTCGGCCACTCGACACCGATGAGGTCCAGCACCCAGGCCGCCTCGTCGGGCAGCACGACGCCCATGTCCGTTCCCCCTTGTCTTGGCAGGACCATTTCAGGTCAGGCTTGCGACGGCCGAACTGTACTACGGGGAGCGGGATTTGCTGCCGCTATGAGAGGAATCGGAGTGGGTCTGCCGGACGGGAGACGCTCACCGGTGCCCGAGGGGACCAGTCGGCCGGGAGCCGCCCAGACCGCCCGGCCCGGAACGCCCCCAGGGCCCGGCGGAACGCTCGGAAGCCGTACGGCTCTCCGCGCCGGCCGACGCCGTGTCCTGGTCGTCGCGCTCGTCCTCGGCGTCACGCTCCCGCTGCCACTCGCCGAAGCTCTCGCCGGCCTCCCGGGCCTCGGCGTCAGAACGCCGCTCCCCCTCCCGACGGACCTTCTCCGCACCGGCGAACAGCGCGGCGGTGTACTCCGGGTCGGTGAAGGCCTGTTCAGCGGTGAGACGGCCACGCAGCACCCCGTCGGCCATCTCCCGCAGCTTCGGATCGTTCCCGGCACTCAGCGTGCGCAACGCGCGCAGCAGACTGCGGGCCCGCTCCTCGTCCTTGGCGACCCCCAGCAACTCCCCTGGGTCCACTTCACGTCCGTCCACCACGCGAACCGCCCCCTTCCGTACACCGGTCGCCCCAGTATCCAACAGCCCCGGGGCTCACGGGAGTCGATCCACGGGCTCACGAACTGTCCCGGCCCGACCACGATGTGACTTCGAGTGACAGGCCGCCAGGGGTGATCGGATCTGCCCTGGTCAGCCCTCCGTGACGAGTCTGATTCGGGAGACCGACGTGTACGGCCCTCGGGCCGGCGCGGGGCCGAGGGGATGCCGCCCTCGCTCCGAGTCAGATCACCGCACTCCAGTGGCTCTGGTCACCATGCGTCGATAACCGGCGCGTCGGGTTCGTGCTGCCGCCATGCCTCGTTGAGGCGCGCGAGCCGGCCCGCGGTGGCGATGCCGAGCAGGGACGCGACCTTGCCGTCGCTGAATTCGAACATCACGGCGCCCACGACCCGGTCGTCGGTCACGGCGAGGACGGCCGGGGAGCCGTTGACCAGTGCGATGTGGAACGCGGGGGAGCCGCCGGCCAGCCGCCGCTTCGCCGGTGTGGGCTTGAAGCCGGCCCGCACGTAGGAGGCGATGCGCTCGCCCGTGCTGTACCGCAGCAGCCGCCTGGCCAGTCCGTAGCCGTCCGAGACCGCGGTCGCGTCGTCGGTGAGCAGCGCCACCAGCCGTTCGGTGCGCCCCGACGTGGCTGCGGCGAGGAACTCCTCGACGATCCGGCGCGCGGACCCGGGGTCCACCTCGTCGCGGCCGCGGTGCTCGGCGGTGATCCGGATCCGGGCCCGGTGGACATGCTGTTGGCTCGCGGACTCGGTGATGTCGAGGATCCCGGCGATCTCGGCGTGGGAGTACGAAAAGGCCTCGCGCAGGACGTAAGCGGCCCGCTCGACCGGCGAGAGGCGCTCCATGAGGGTCAGTACGGCCAAGGACACCGACTCGCGCTGCTCGAAGGTTTCGGCAGGGCCGAGCATCGGGTCGCCTTCGAGGAGCGGCTCGGGCAGCCAGGCACCGGCCGCTCGCTCGTGGCGCGCCTGCGCAGAGCGGAGCCGGTCGAGGCAGAGATTGGTGACGACCTTGGTCAGCCACGCCTCCGGCAGCTCGATACGTTCCCGGTCTGCGGCCTGCCAGCGCAGGAACGCGTCCTGCACGGCGTCCTCGGCGTCGGCGGCCGAGCCGAGCAGACGGTACGCGAGCGAGGCCAGCCGGCCCCGGCTGGCCTCGAACCGATCGATGGCCACGCTGTCCATGCGGAGCAGACTATGCGGCGACCCTCACACCGGCCCGGTCGGGCGCGGTGGCCAGGCGGCGCCTGCGCTTGGGCATGCCGAAGGTCGGGTGGGCGATGCCCCACCCGGCCCCCTTGAGCACGCCCGACTTGAGCCGCGCGGCGGCCTTGCCGCCCAGGTACCAGGACTTCGACCGGGCGTCCCCGTCCACCATCTGGAAGATCGCGTCCCGCCGTCCGAGGCTGATGTGGTTGCCGTGGTACTTCAGCTCGATGGTCGGGACCTCGCTGCCCGTCAGGCGCGCGATGATCGCGGCGGTCGCCTGCATGTTGGTGTAGCCGGCCGAGGCGCAGGACATCGGCAGCGGCCGGCCGTTCTCGCCGATCGCGTAGGCGCTGTCACCGGCGGCGTAGACGTCCGGGTGCGAGACCGAGCGCATGGTGCGGTCGACGACGATCTGGCCGGTCTCGGCCACCTCCAGGCCGCTGGCGGCCGCGATGGGGTGCACGGCGAACCCGGCCGCCCACACGGTCACGTCGGCCGGGATGGACGGCCCGTCGACGCCGCCTGCGATCGCCCGTGTCGGCTCGACGGCCTTGATGCCGGTGTGCTCGTGGACGGTGATGCCGAGCCGGTCGAAGGCCTGGCGCAGGTGACGGCGGGCCTTCGGGGAGAGCCAGGCGCCCAGCTCGCCGCGGGCGGCGAGTGCGACCGAGAGGTCGGGCCGGGACTCGGCGAACTCGGTGGCGGTCTCGATGCCGGTCAGTCCCTCACCGACGACCAGCACGGTGCCGCCCTCGCCCAGGTCGGCCAGGCGCTCGCGCAGCCGCAGCGCCGAGGACCGGCCGGTCACGTCGAAGGCGTACTCGGCCGCGCCGGGGACGCCATGGTGGGCGACGGAACTGCCGAGCGCGTAGAGAAGGGTGTCGTACGCGAGCTTGCCGTCGCCGTCCTCGCCGGTCACGGCGACGGTCCTGCGCTCGGGGTCGACGCCGGTGACGCGCGCCAGGCTCAGCCGCACGCCGGTGCCCGCGAACACGTCGGCGAGCTTGCGGAACGCGACGTCCTGGCCGATCGCGAGCTGGTGGAGCCGCATCCGCTCAACGAAGTCGGGCACGGCGTTGACGACGGTGATCTCGGTGTCGGCGGGGGAGAGCCGACGGGCCAGGTTTCCGGCGGCGAAGGCCCCGGCGTATCCAGCGCCGAGTACGACGATGCGGTGCTTCATGACGTTGCTCCTGTCTCGTTCGCGTGCCACTTGAACGAGACGGCGCCCCGATTGCTGACAGGAGCCGGATGTGATGCGGGTCACCGAACCTGGACGAACGACTGAGCGCGTGTTCCTGGTCGGGGTGCTGATTCCCTTCGTCGCGGTGAACGCCTGGATGCTGAGCACCGGCGGCCCGGCGCGCAACCTGGTCCTGGGCGCGTTCATGGTCGTACTGATGTATCTGACCATGGCCGACGTCCTGCGGAGCCGGGAGATCCACGCCGACCTCGACGCGGTCGCGCAGGGCGCCGACGCGACCTACTGGACCCGGCATGAGCGACGGCACCCGGTACGCCGTAAGGCTGTCGCCCTGCTGCTCACCCATCCCGACTGGGAAACACGGGTCGCCGCGCTGGCCGACGCCTCGGCGCCCGTCGCGGTCGGCGCGTTGCCCATGGTCCTGACCGGCGTCTCGGTCCAACTCCTGGGCCATCTGGTCACGTTCACCCCCGGCCTGAACACCTACCTGCCGAACTGGCTTGCCGATCCCGGTGTGTGGCCGGCCGCCGCGCTGGCCACCGCCGTGGGAGGCACCGCCGTATGGCGCGGCGTGGTGCACGCGGCGGGCGGTGTGGTTCGGTCGTCCGGGCTGCGTTCGGGGCTCTGACTGGGGGCCGGGCAGTTCGGGGGCGAACTCGCCGTCAGCCAGTTCCTGGGAAACCAGTGGGGGCCCTGGAACGCCCACGCTCTCTCTGGCGACGCGATGTCCGCCTCGTCTGCACGGTCGCGGCCTGCGGGGTGCTGGTGAGCCTGTGTGCGGCGACCTATGCGGAGCGGCAGGCCGCGAGCGGGCGGTCGGACCGGGCCGGCTTCGACCCCCTCATCACGGAGCTCCACAGAACCCCGGTGTCGAGCCGGCAGCTCGGCATGCAGGTCTGGGCCTGGGGCTACTTCGGCGGGGCGGGTCTCATGGGCGACTACGAACGGGCGTTGGCGGGCATCGACCGCAGCGTCCGTCCGGACGGCAGCGTCGACGGTACGGCGATGAGGCGCGGCTGCACGGACCTGCTGAGCACGATCGACCGGGCGGAGGACTACTTCCCGGTCCCCGCGTCCGCCGAGCAGTCGCTGTGGTCGGCCGTCCTGAGCAGCAGCCGCATCCATGCGCAGGACTGTCTCGACACCCTCCCGGTGACCCACTGGGAGGAACTCCGCCCCGTGCTCACGGCGCTGAACCCGCCCGTGGACCCGGTGGCCGCCCTCTTCGACGACCTGGTCGAGTTGGCGAAGCCCGCCGGGATGGAACTCAGCGCGGGCTGACCTCCTCGGGGACTCCGACGTCGGCGAAGACGGCCCGGGCCTGTTGGCTCAGCAGTTCGGCAGCCGTACGGTCGGTGGTCCGGCGGGTGCGGGCGAGGGCCATGAGGGTGCGGGCCTCGCCGAGGCGGTGACCGGTCTCACGGTGGATGGCCAGGGCCTGCCCGGCGAGTTCGACGGCGGTGGCGTGGGCCTGCTCGGCCTCGGCTGCCTCGGCGAGGGCGGTCAGGGCCTGGCCCTCCACCACGCGGAAGGAGTGGGCGCGGGCCAGACGCAGGGCCCCTGCGGCGTGGTCGCGTGCCTCGTCGTGCCGACCCCGTTGCTGAACGGTGAGGGCGAGGCTCACGAGGGTGTCGGCCTCGGCGCGCCGGAAGCCCGCCTCGCGGGCCAGGGCGAGAGCCTGTCGGTCGGCGTCGAGGGCCCGGTCCGGGCGCGCCAGGCCTCGGTGGGCGGCGGCGAGCGTGTTGAGGATGCCGGGCAGGATCCAGTACCGCTTCGTGTCGCCGACCATGGCCAGGGCGCGCTCGGCCTGCTCCAGCCCCTCCTCGTGGCGGCCGAGTTCGAGACTGATCCTCGCGAGGGCGTTGAGCATCATCGTGCGGCCGTCGCGGTAACCGGCCCGCTGGTCCGAGGTCACCGCCGGGCCGAGCAGGACGAGCCCGTCGGCGAGACGGCCCAGCTCCCAGTACACCCCGCCCAGTACCTGCACGGCCGGGCCGTTGTCCCACCGGCTGTGGTCCGCGTCGAGCTCCGCGGCACGTTCGAGGTGACCGGCGGCCTCGCGCAGCCGGCCCAGGTCCCGGCAGACCATACCGAGGCCGACCAGCCCGAACCCCTCGTAGTTGGGGTTGCCGGCCACGCCGAAGAGGCGCAGCCCGGTGGTGAGGTCGTCGTACGCGCTGCCGAGCTGCGCCATGCTCCATTTCGCGAAGGCCCTGAGGCCGAGGGCCGATGCCTCACCCGCCGTCCAGCCGCGTTCCCGGCTGGTGTCCAGGGCGCGGGTGGCATGCTCCATCGCCTGCCGGACATGTCCCCGGTCCCACCGGGCCGCCGAGAGGCTGGAGTGCACCGCGGACTGGCCGTACAGGTCGCCCTCGGCCTCGGCGGCCTCCAGTGCCGTCTGCGCGACGGTCTGCCAGGTCTTGCGGGACAGATGGATCCAGAACTGGCCGAACAGCGTGGAGGTCAGGTACCAGGCGACCGGGCGGGGACCGTGACGGCCGGCGTGGTCGATGACGGCGAGGAGGTTCGCCCGTTCCGCGTCCAGCCATCGTCGGGACTCGGCGGCCGACGGCATGCCCGGGTGCTCGCCGGGGCGCAGGGCGCCGGGCAGTTCGGGGAAGAGTCCGGTCCCCGCGGTGGCACGAGCGGCGTGCAGATACCAGAACAGCAGCCGTTCCAGCGCGGCCTCGCGTTCCGCCGCGCTCTCCTCCGCCAGCGCCCGCTCCCCCGCGTACTCACGCAGCAGGTCGTGGAACCGGTACCGGCCCGCCGTCACGGGTTCGATCAGATGCGCCGCTGCCAACGTGCCGAGCAGCCGACGGGCCCGGGACAGCGGTGTGTCCAGGAAGGCGGCCGCGGCCTCGGCGGCGAAGTCCGCTCCCGGGAACAGGCCGAGCAGCCGGAACAGCCGTCGTGCGCCGGGTGCCAGGGCGCCGTACGACACCGAGAAGGCCGTACGCAGCGGGGAACCGGCGTCGCCGTCCGGCTCCAGTGCGTCCAGTCTGTTGCCCTCGGTCATCTCGGCGACGAGGTCGGCCGTCCGCAGCGCCGGGTCGCCCGCCAGCCTCGCGGCGGCCACGCGCAGGGCCAGGGGCAGGCTGCCGCAGAGGCGGATCAGTTCGTCGACCGCGTGTCGGTCGTTGTCGACCCGGTGAGCGCCGAGGGTCCGGCTGAGCAGGGCGCGGGCCGCGTCCGGCTGGAGGAGGTCCAGGGGCAGGGCGTGGGCGCCGTCGCGGACGACGAGGTCGCCGAGGCGGTTGCGGCTGGTGACCAGGACACAGCAGGTGGGGGCGGCGGGGAGCAGCGGTCGTACCTGGTCGGCGGAGGCCGCGTTGTCCAGGAGGACGAGGACGCGCCGGCCGGCCAGCAGGGTGCGGAAGACCCGGGACTGGGCCTCGTGGTCCGGAGGGATCTCCGAGGCCGCGAGGCCCAGTCCGCTCAGCAGCAGTTCGAGGGCCTCGGCGGGTTCGAGGGGGCGGCGGTCGTGGTCGAAGCCGTGCAGGTTGACGTAGAGCTGACCGTCGGGGAAGCGGTCGCGGACCTGGTGGGCCCAGTGCACGGCCAGCGCGGTCTTGCCGATGCCGGCGGCGCCGCCGATGGCGGAGATGACGACGGTGTTCGCCGGGCTCCGGCGGTCCTGTTCGGGCGGCAACAGGGCGTGGAGCCGCGCCAGTTCGTCGGTACGGCCGACGAAACCGGGGGCAGCGTGCGGGAGTTCGGCGGGGACGGTGTCCTCTCGCCTCGTGGAGAGCGGCGGGGGCGGCGGCAGCAGGAAGGCGTCGTCCTGGTGCAGCAGCGCCTCGTGCACCCGGCGCAGTTCCTCACCGGGATCGGCGCCGAGCTCGTCGCGCAGGAGTATGCGCAGCTCCTCGTAGGCCGTGAGCGCTTCCGCCTGGCGTCCGCGTCCGTACAGGGCCCGGATGCGCAGGGCGGCCAGCGACTCGTCGTAGCGGTCGGCCATCGAGGCCGCGGACGTCCCGCCGAGCTCGTCAAGGGCGTCCCCGAACCGGCCAAGCAGGACAAGGCACTTGAGCCGCTCCAGCCGGAGCGAGCGCCGGCGTTCCTCCAGCCGCTCGCGCTCGGCCCGCGCGAACGGACCCGGCAGGCTGGCCAGCGGCTCGCCCCGGAACAGCCCTACGGCGGCCGCCAGTTGGTCCGTGGCGGCGGCCGGGTCGCCGGACGCGAGGGTGCGCAGCGCCGCCCGGCCCCGCTCCTCCAGCTCCGTCAGGTCGAGCCGGACGGCCTCGACGACGAAGCGGTACCAGCCCTTGCCGCTGCGGATCACCGACTCCGCGGGCGGGGTTCCGCCCGGATCGAGCGTCCTGCGCAGGGAGTTGACGTGGGTGGGCAGCACCCTGGCACCGCCTGCGGGCGGCTCCGAACCCCACACCGCGTCGAGCAGCCGCTCATGGCTCACCACGGCCCCTCGGCTCAGCAGCAGTGCGGCCAGCACGGCCTGCCGCTTGACCGGCCCCAGCTCCAGCGGCGACGGCCCGCGCCACGCCCGTAACGGCCCGAGCACCTCGAATCGGAGCAGGTCAGGCGATCCCCCGTCCACAGCCGTGCCTCCCGTCCCGTGCATCACCGGCAAAATTCACCAGCATTGCAGCACCCCGGGCCGTGGTGAGGGGCGGGTCATCGCACAACCCGCACATTCCGGGAGCGGACATGCAGGCGACCCCACAGCCGCCTCGGCACCCGTGGTGCGGCAGCGACGGTGGGGCTCACACCCGTGGGTCAGCCGGAGGTCACCGCCGGTCCGAAGTCCGCCTCCAACCGCTCCCTCCACCCCGCGTCCGCCAGCCCCGCCCCCACCAGCACATCCCGCCAGTCCTCCTTGGCCAGCTGGACGGCGTCGAGGATCCGGTCCACCCGCCCCTGTCCGCACAGCAGCGTGGCGGCGGCGATCCGTTCCTTGTCCTCCTGGTCGCCCCGGTCGGTCAGATGGTTGACCAGTTCGGTGAGCAGATCCCCCACCACCTCGCCCTCCCGGCCGGGGAAGTCCTCCGCGATGCGTCGTTCGACCCGCACGGTAAGCCCCATTTACCCTCCTTGTCGGCATACGCCCCGATACCCTACCGCGCCCGCCCGGCCGGACACGGCAAGCTGTCTCGCAAGAAACTTGACGGTTCGTCACTTTGCCGAACTGACAGTCCATCGACAGCAACCGTTTCTACGGTGCCGTGTCCATGACAGACACCCCCATGAATGACACCGTCATGAACGGCACCGGCACGAGAGACACGGCCGACGCGTCGCGCAACCCGATCGGCCGCCGGACCGTCCTGGTCGCCACGGGCGCCACCGCGGCGGCCCTGGCCGTGGGCGTCGCCGCGTCCGAGACCCCCACAGCCCACCCTTCCGCCACGGTGGACACGGCCCCCGTCGCCGCCGCGGCGGTCTGCACCCTCACGAAGGAGATGACCGAAGGCCCCTACTACCTCGACGGCCAGTACGTCCGCGCCGACGTCACCGAGGGCAAGACCGGCTTCCCGCTCAAACTCGCCCTCACCGTCGTCGACGACGACACCTGCGCCACGATCAGCAACGCCCTCGTGGAGATCTGGCACTGCGACGCACTCGGCGAGTACTCGGGCTACGTCGGCAACAACGGTCACGACGAGCCCGACAGCGGCACCTTCCTGCGCGGCGGAGTCCTCACCGACTCCAGCGGCGTCGCCAACATCACCACGGTCTACCCGGGTTGGTACCGGGGCCGCTGCGTCCACGTCCATGTGAAGGTGCACGTGAACGTCACGCTCACCTCCGACGGCTCCTTCACCGGCGGCACCGAACTCCACACCGGCCAGCTCTTCTTCGACGAGACGATCACCGCCAAGGTCGGCGCGCTCTCGCCGTACTCGGCCAACACGGTCACCCGCACCACCCTCGCCCAGGACGGGATCTACGACGACGGCGGCGCCGCGTCCGGCCTCCTGACCCTGACCGCCCTGGGCAGCTCCCCCTCCGCCGGCTACACCGGCACCTTGACCCTCGGCGTCGAGAACTGACCCACGGCACACCGAGCCGCCCGCCACCCCGCGAAGGGTGGCGGACGGCTCCTGCTTCACCGACCGACACTCACTTGCCGGGGCACTCCTGCCACGCCATGTGGTACACGGTGCTGATGTCGCCGTCGGTCGAGTCCATCGTCATGAAGCTGACCTTGGACGGCGAGGAGGAGCCCGCGCTGACGCGGAGCTCCGTGTTGATGTTGAAGTTGCGCTGAACTCCACAGGGGGCCCACACCAGTTGGGCCCAGTCGGTGGTGTCGGTCGCCTGCCAGTTGTCGTTGTAGGCGCCCGTGAAGGTGTGGGTCTTGAAGGCCGTCTGCGAGGAGCCCTGGAAGTAGTACGAGGCTCTCTGCACGGCGCTCGCACCGGACTGGAGCGAGGCGAAGCCCCGGTAGTCCGCCTCGGCGATGGCGTAGGTGAAGCCGGACGGGACATGGACGATCAGGTTGAGCTGGCAGTTCTTGCGGAACGCGGTGGGGTCGGAGTTGCCGCCGACCTGTGCGAGGTAGTCGCTGTAGGTGACCGTGAACGCGGTGTTGTCCTCGGAGACGGCGACGGCAGCCGTTCCCGCGGGACAGCCGGAGCCGTTCACCGTGGCGACGTCGATGACGATCTTGTCCGGCGGCGGGTCGACGAACCCGCCGGACGGGTTGTGCGCGGGCACCGCCGCGGCCACGAGAGCGGCGACGGCGCCGCTCAGGAGCAGTCCACTTGCCATGGGGGGTCTCTCCTCTTCGCTGAAGTGTTGAAGCATGGAGAACCTGTGTCGTTTCTGTGAAGCACCGCGGCGATGGAATCGTAGGGAGCGCCCTGTGGCACCACCAGAGCGAACTCCAGCCATTCGCACCATGTCCGAACTCACGTGTAAACGAGGGAAGTTGAGCGACGTCCTGGTCGTCGGCTCCTCGCTCGGCGGCTGGGTCGGCGCCGAGCCGACCACGTCCGACGCTGACGGTCCGATCAGCGGGCTGGTCCTGATGGACGCGGTCGGCATCGAGGTCGACGGCGAACCGGTGCGGGACTTCTTCAGCCTCGTCGCGCAGGGCGTCGCCGAGTACGCGTACCACGACTCCGAACGCTTCTACGTCAACCCGGCGACCCTCCCGGCCGAGCGACTCGCCCTCATCCGGGGCAACATGGCCACCCTGCGCGTCTTCTCCGGCGGCCCCGCCATGAGCGACCCCGGCCTACGGCAAGGAGTACGCCTCGTCGATCGC
Organism: Streptomyces sp. NPDC019531; assembly: GCF_044903305.1. NCBI lineage: Bacteria > Bacillati > Actinomycetota > Actinomycetes > Kitasatosporales > Streptomycetaceae > Streptomyces > Streptomyces sp. NPDC019531. The sequence goes on from NZ_JBJDQL010000047.1 coordinate 68,183, forward strand.
GGACGCCCGATTCGAAATGATCGCGGAGGCGGGCCACTTGCCCCTCTCGAACAGCCGGCCCGCACCTTCGCCCGGCTCGACGGCTCCGCGGAGCGGACCGAACCGAACCGGGCGCGGCCGAGGCAAGCTCAGGAAGCGCTCGCCCCGACCCGCTCCTCCGAGGACGCCAACGGCAGCGCCTCCGCAGCCTTCTCCCGCAGATGCGCCCGGATCGAGTACGCCACGGCAGCCGCCCACAGCGCGTACAGGACGACGTAGACGAACAGGCTCAACCCGCCCGACGCCCCCAGCCAGTCGCTCTTCAGCAGAGTGCGCACGTTCGTGACGACGATGACGCCGCCGACCGCCGAGCCCAGCACCCGCGGCGGGAGCAGGCGCACCAGCCAGGCGGCGACGGGGGCCGCGATCAGGCCGCCGATCAGGAAGGCCAGGACCCAGGTCCAGGTGAGGCCCTGGGAGCCGAGGGAGAAGAGGAAGCCGAGGCTCGCCGCCACCGCCACCAGGAACTCGCTGGTGTCGATCGAACCGATCACCTTGCGGGGCTCCATCCGGCCGCTGGCCAGCAGCGCGGGCGTGCCGACCGGACCCCAGCCGCCGCCCCCGGTCGCGTCGAGGAACCCGGCGACCAGGCCGAGGGGCGCCAGGAAACGGCGGCGCAGCGGCCGGTCCAGTTTGTCCTTGGGCAGGCCCTTGAAGGTGAAGCGGGACATCACGTACACGCCGAGGCCCAGCAGGATCAGGGACATCACCGGCTCGGCGAGTTCGGTCGACAGCCGGGACAGGACCGTCGCGCCCAGGAAGGAGCCCACCGCCCCGGGCACCCCGATCTTCACGACGACCTTCCAGTCGACGTTCCCGAAGCGCCAGTGGGAGGCGCCGGACATCAGGGTGGTGCCGATCTCGGCGAGGTGGACGGTGGCCGAGGCGGCGGCCGGGTTGGTGCCCATGGCCAGCAGCAGGGTGGTGGAGGTCACGCCGTAGGCCATGCCGAGGCTGCCGTCCACGAGCTGGGCGCCCAGGCCCGCGAGGGCGAGCAGTATCAGCGTGCGCATGCGGTCGGTCCCGTCTTCCCGAGGTTTCCTACCGGGTGAGTAGGAAATGACAACGGGACGGGATCCTAGGGCGTCAACCTGAGAACGGCCTTAGGGGGCCGACAACACCCCTGGCACCCCTGGCACCCTGTGATGGCCTACGGGTTCTCCCAGGCCGCCGGTTCGGCCGCCAGCGCGCGTACCGGCTCCGGCAGCGCGTCGCCCGCGATGTCGGCGATGGTGACGCCCTCCAGGATCTTGCGGACATTGGCCCGCAGGGCGATCCACAGCGGGAGCAGCGGCTGGGCGGAGCCGGTGTACTCCAGGCCGGTGGGCCGCTCGCCGCGCACCGACACGATCGGCCCGTCCACGGCCCGGATGACGTCCGCGACGGTGATGGCCGAGGCCTCGCGGGCGAGCCGGTAACCGCCGCCCCCGCCACGCCTGCTGTCGACGATTCCGCCGCGCCTGAGGTCGCCGAGAATCCCTTCCAGGAACTTGTGCGGGATGTCCTGGACCGCGGCGACGGCCTCGGCCTTCACCGGCTCCGCGCCCTGCCTCACGGCAAGCTCCAGCACCGCCCGTACCGCGTAGTCCGCTCGTGCAGAGATCCTCATACGACAATTGTGCTGCGTCCGGCGGTGGACAATGGCCACGCCACAATGTCATCACCGCTCACAGCCGCACCGCACGAGAACGGGCACGACCAGGAGGCGCTCCCTTGGAGCTGAGCAGACGTACATTCCATGCCCTCGCCGGCACCACGGCGCTCGGCTTCGCGCTCAGCAGCAGTGGTGGCGAGACGACCAGGGCATACGCCTCCCACAGCGTGCCCACCGGGCCCGCACCGGGCGCGCCCGCCGCCGACCGCGCACGGCACGAGGTCGGTTTCGACAAGTACTCGCTGCTGGTCGACGGTCGCCGTCTGGTGCTGTGGTCGGGCGAGATGCACCCCTTCCGGCTGCCGAGCCCGTCGCTGTGGCGGGACATCCTGCAGAAGATGCGCGCGCACGGCTTCAACGCGGTGAGCGTGTACTTCGCCTGGAACTACCACTCCCCCGGCCCCGGCCAGTACGACTTCACCGGCGTCCGCGACCTCGACCTGTTCCTGCGCACGGCCACCGAGACCGGCCTGTACGTGATCCTGCGGCCTGGCCCGTACATCAACGCCGAGGTCGACGGCGGCGGCTTCCCTGGCTGGCTCGCGGCCACCGCGGGAAGGGCCCGCAGCTCCGACCCCGCCTATCTGTCGTACGTCGACGAGTGGCTGACCGAGGTCAACGCCATCGCCGCCCGGCACCTGTTCACCAAGGGCACGGGCACGGTCCTGCTCTACCAGATCGAGAACGAGTACGACGCGTTCGTCGACGAGCCCCTCGGCCGCGACTACATGTCCCACCTGTACAAGAAGGTGCGCGCCGACGGGATCGACGTACCGCTGTTCCACAACGACAAGGGCAGGAACGGCTACTGGACGCCCGGGTCCTTCAACACCGGTGGCGAGGAGCACGGTTGGCTGTACGGCTTCGACGGCTACCCCGACCCGGCCGAAGTGCCGCCGGACTGGGGGCACTTCGGGGTGGGCGGGCTCAAGGGCGGGGCCACGGCCAGCCCCAGGACCCCTGGTTTCGTCCCGGAGTTCGGCGGCGGCTGGTTCGACGCGTGGGGCGGGGCCACCTTCGACGGCAAGGGGTACGCCGAAGCGCGGTACACCCGGGACGCGGCCTACGAGCGGCGGTTCCAGCTCACCAACCTCGCCAACGGCATCACCGTGCACAACGTCTACATGACCTTCGGCGGCACCTCGTGGGGCTGGCTGCCCGCGCCGCAGGTCTACACGTCGTACGACTACGGGGCGGCCATCGACGAGGCGCGCAGGCAGACGCCGAAGCTCGCCCCCACCCACCAGCTCGGCCATCTCCTGAGGACCGTCCCGGACTTCGCCAAGCTGGACCGCGCGGACGCCGTCCGGGCCGCGGACGAGCGGCTGAAGGTGTACCACCTGACCAACCCGGACACCGCCTCCCATGTGTACGTCGCGCGCAACGACACCGACGCGCCGATCACGACGTCCATCCCCGGCGCCGGGATCGACGTGGCGTTCACCGTCGCCGCCCATGACGCCCGACTGCTCACCGCCGACCTCCAGTTGGGCACCCACAGGCTCAAGTACGCCACCGCGCAGCCGATGATGTACCTCAAGGTCGGGCGGATGGACGTGGCCGTGTTCACCGCCCCGCACGGCGAGATGGCTCAGGTCCTCCTTGAGTACCCGGAGGAGCCGCTGGTCACCCGGGGCGACGCGGAGCCCGCGTGGAACTACGACCTCGGTGTCCTGCGGGTCACCGTGCCGATGGGCGTCGGCGGGCTGACCCGGGTGCGGCTGGAGGGCGGTGGCAGCAGCACCCCGCTGCTGCTGGTCTTCGCCGACGACGCGACCGCGCTCAGGCTGTTCCCGCTGGACACCCCGACCGGCCCGGTGCTGGTGTACGGGCCCTCACTGGTGCGCGGGGTCACGCTGGACGGGATGACCGCCCGGCTCACCGGCGACACCGTCGAGGCGACGGGCATGGAGGTGTGGGGGCCGCGGGGCATGGGGCAGATCACCTGGAACGGGCGCCCGCTGCGCACCTCGGTCACCCCCATGGGCAGCCTGCGCGCCGAGATGCCGGCCACCCCCGGTCAGCTCCCGGTGCCCGCAGTGGGCGAGGTGCGGCTGCCCGCGCTGGGCGGCTGGCGGCACCGTACCGAGAACTTCGAGTCCGCCCCGGACTACGACGACTCCGGCTGGACGACGGCCGACCGCACGAGCTCGTACAGCGTCACCCCGGTCCCGAAGGGCCAGCCGGTCCTCTTCGCCGACGACTACGGCTTCCACTACGGCGACGTCTGGTACCGGGGCCGGTTGACGGACGCGGACGACCTGGAGTCGGTGTCCCTGGCCTACAGCACCGGCACACAGGGGCTGCTGATGGCCTGGCTGGACGGCGAGCCGCTCGGCACGCACCGGATGCCGGTGCCGGACAAGGACACGGCGCGGAAGGGGAGTTGGGCGGCGACGGCCACCTTCGAGGTGCCACCCCCCTCGGGTGAGTCACCCCGCGTCCTGTCCGTCCTCGTCCGGCGGATGGCACACGACATGGACGGCAGGTCCGCCGACTCCCACAAGGTGGCCCGGGGGTTGACGTCGGTCACCTTCAAGGGCGGCTCCCCGAAGGTGAGTTGGCGCATCCAGGGCGAGACGACACCCGACCCGGTGCGCGGGCCGCTCAACAACGGCGGGCTGTACGGGGAGCGCAAGGGCTGGCATCTGCCGGACTTCGCCGACGACGGCTGGGAGGCAGCGAAGTTCCCGCGCGCGGACCGGCGCCAGGGCGTCACCTGGTACCGGACCACCTTCCGGCTCGCCGTGGACGCCGACATCGACGCATCGATCGGCCTCACCCTCGACGACGACCCGAAGCGCGCCTACCGCGTCCAGATCTTCCTCAACGGCTGGAACATGGGCCAGTACGTCAACGACGTGGGTCCCCAGCACACCTTCGTCCTGCCGAACGGCATCCTGCGCTCGCGGGGCGTCAACTCCCTTGCCCTGGCGGTCCTTTCGGACGGTACGACGGAGTCGGGCCCGAAGGACGTACGGCTGACCCCGTTGGGGGCCTCGGCCGGAGGAGTGCCGGTGACACCGGTGGACTCCCCCGGCCGCGCATCCGTCTAGGGCCTGTCCGCCGGACCGGCCCTAGGGCGTGTGTCGGAAGTCCCTTCGTCCGCCCGAAGGGCGGGCTCTGCGGCGTCTGGTGCGTGCTCTCGGCGTGCGGGGTGGAAGTCCTCGT